>QKBW01000018.1 GCA_003245875.1 Candidatus Kaiserbacteria bacterium | reverse complement strand
AAAAGCACGTCGTTATTACGAGCAGGCTCTACTGGAAGATAAAGATAATGCGTTTGTATGGTATCAGTTGGGACGCATTGATTTCTTGGAAGGTGATTTTGATGCTGCTTTGTATAAATTCGACAAGCAGATCGAGTTGTTTGGTGATGCGGTACCAAATGTGTACTACATGATCGGACTGACCAATGGGTATAAAGCACGAGAGACTCATGCGACATCAGATTGGCAAAAGGCAGCTGCCGGCTTTCAACAGTATCTCACTTTTATACCAGATAGTCCGTGGGCGCGTACCGATTTGTCTTGGGTGTATTTTGCCCAAGGTGATTACGAAATAATGATACCTATTTTGGAGGTTGGCTTGGCCCAAAATCCTGATCACCCCTGGCTTTTGAACATGTATGGATTAGCATTGCGTGGCTTGGGACACGCAGTGGAGGCAACTACCTATTTTGAACGGGCCAAGGTGGCAGCGAACGATCTCGATGTGAGCGACTGGTCACGTGCCTATCCAGGGAATGACCCCCAGCTTTGGGCGGATGGTTTAGCTGAGTTTCAATCAGTTATCGACTATAACGTAAATTTGTCAGCTGATAGTACACAGTAATGCATTCAGAGAGCGATAGCTCTTGTTATACTTAGTACATATGAAACGGTACATATTCTTTTTTGTAGGGGCTTTGGTTCCCGTGTTTGGTTTTTTTATATGGCAAAATTTAGAGGTTAATTCTGGAATGCGTTCAGTAGAATTTGACATCGCGGAGTTATCTCCAGCTGGGGAAGGTGTTGGGTACGCGATGCCAGCTTCAGGTGGTTCTCCTCCGTCAACTATGCCTTCGTGTGTATTTCAGGTGAATCCCGATTCAGTTTCTACGGGTGATACGGTGGCATATGCCTTTGTACATGGAACAGATAAAAACACCTCACGTGAAGATTTTGATCCGAATGTCACAGAGCAAATAAAGAATATTCTTGATAAGGTAGCCGTGGTTGACCCTGCGGTGGTTGGATCTCCTGACTACGAACAGCCGTCCTTACTAACAGCGTTGATGCCGGTTGTTTTTGCGGGTGGTGGTCCTAAAATTAATAAGAGTGTAGTAATACCAAGTTTACGCGGTGTATTAAATGGTGTAGGAAGTTGGGTTCCAACAAAAACCTGTTTGGCTTACTGTGATCTTGATACGAATCGTTGCGATACCAGCTCTGCAACGGGGTGGAAGCCTATGAACCTCAATGATCAGAAATTAGCGTTTGCCGATGATTCTTCAGAGGGAACATCGCTAGCCATGTTGGCGAGGGAAGCAGAAGCAAGTGGTGGTAGTTCTGCATATTGTGGGGAGTTTGGTATTGGAACTTTAAGTGCAGATCATTATTGGGGCAGTGGACGCTTTGCAGCAAATTCGCAAGGGCACTTGGTTTTGGGAATGATCGTTTTGTATGCGGCCACATATGGAGGTCATCATGACGTTGGAGCCTACAATTATTGTAGCGACACCTTAAATGTTTCAGCCAGTGATGCACCGGAATTGATCCCACAAGTTCTTACGGGTGGTACCTATGCTCGCGGTTCCGATATCAATCTTTCTGCACTGGTGCAAAATATAGGCATGGCCAAAACCGCACAGAAGAACGGAGAAGATGGAAAGTTCAATTATGTCATGAGGCTGGATGTGAATAACGATGGGTTTGCAGCAGGACAAAATGGTGATCGAAGGTTTGCATCTGCGGCAGGTGCCGTAGGGCCGTTAGGGTTGAAGGGAAACAATAATGACAGCGCAACCATCTCTCAGACATGGCCCGCTGCTTCTGTGGTGACTGGGACACATAAACTGACCGTGTGTGTGGATACTGATAACAAAGTTACTGAGATAAATGAAAATAACAACTGTGCGTCAGCTACGTTTACGGTGAAGGATCCAAACTTGATGGCTGTACCGCCTGCTTCAGTGCCGATTTACGGAGTGTACAATGAGCCTACAACTTTGTATGGCTTTGTCATGAGTACAGGAGACGTACAAACGACAGAATCGTTTAGTAATCTGTTTGAAATAAGTGGTGGAAGCCAAACAAAAACGGTGACTGTTGGTCCTGATACTATGCAGAATACTATTATTAAGCAAGTTGCCAGTGATGTGAATTTGGACAGTGCCATCACTAATTGGAAGTATCGTTTGTGGGTGGATTCAAATGATGATGTTATAGAATCTTCAGATAATGTACGGCCAAATACATCCGGTGATAATGACACGGATTGGATAAATATCACACTGGTCCCGGCAGCAATTAACGTTTCACCACGTGATCGTAACGGAGGGGGAACCGGTAATGGGTATTGGGGTCCGTTCTTGTATACTGCAGATAAGCAAGTGGCCTTTAACGTCAACAACGTTACCTTACATGGTCTCAACATTGAAACCCCGTTTGATGCCATAATTGCCATTGATCAAAATGGGGATTGTGGAGATAGTGTGTCATACACAGATGCTTGCGTTGATTACACTGTTCGTACTCAGGTTAATGGGGTGTTGGCCGGCACCCCGGCACAAGTGGTGGCAACATGGCCAGCTGATGTGAGTCAAGTTGTGACTACGGCTTATGCGCGTATCTATGCCGACGTGAACAGAAGCTTAGAGGGTGAGCTGGATCGAGCTGACAATATCTCTGAGTGGGTACCGTTCTCTATTGTTGATTCATTGCCAGGAGAGGATGTCGATCTGATACCTGACAAAACGTCAGTGCGTACTGGTGAACAGGTTACATTTACTTGGAATCTTAATGGTCGCGATGCTGGCTCATGTCATATCCTAAAGAATGACGTGGAAGAGATAGCGAATTCACTGGAGGGATTATCTGAATTGAAGGTTACGGTGAGTGCCACCGCAGATTTCACCCTGGAGTGCGGGGCAACAGATGCGACACAAGCTGCACGTGATACCGAAACCATTACCGCACTAAGTTCTTACTACGAGACATAGAGTGCGTTGGGTAACAAAAAAGCGGGCCGAAGGCCCGCTTTTTTGTTACCCTTTATAACCCTTGTTTTAAGTTATTTATTTGTTCGAACTGGACGTTGGTTAACTTATCTGCTGCATTCACAATAAGTGCTTTTAATTCACGTGGTTCTGGCAGCATGTTTCCCACAAACTCATCATCGTCGTTACCGGCAGTTTGCGCTTCAATCGAGCCATAGTCGAGTAATGTCGCTAAGATACCCTTGATTTCAATATTAATGTCCTGAAGTCGCTCTAGACGAAACGAGCTAACATATCGTCGGAAAAAACCACGTTGATCTATCATTACTACACGTCGATTGGTCACTACCCATACATCGAGATAGTAATCAGTCCAAAAATTTGCCAAAGCAATGAGTGTGAACAATAGCCATGCACTGTAAAGATAGAGTGCGATGGCTTGGTTGTTATGGAACCATATTGTCACTGCAGTATATATACTGGTGGGTAGTGATTGTCCAAAAAGCAAAAAGCAGGCGGCAATAATGGAGGGCATCAACATCACTACAGTAATAAAAAAGACGTTGGTTACAATGCTCCACCAATGGCGACGGACTGTCTTTAATATTTCCTCATCGGCTTCAAGGTGCAATTTTTCCAGTAACATAATTTAGATATACATAAATGACAGGCTGCTTGCCATGGTGAGTAACAGTAAGGCTCCGATCAAAAGATAGATAGAGAACGACAGCAGGGCCGTATGCTTACTGGCACCATATGACAGCCAATGGTAACCAATAATACTCGCATGGATAGTGAATAAAAATATTATGACGAAAAAACCTAGCCGAAACAGGGAAAGGTAATCAAATGTAAGCATATGTTTTATTTTAGCATTAATACGCTATAGCGTAGGGTGTTGTACTGGTCGGGGAAGGTGGTTACGGAATAACCGTACTGTATTGCCCATTGTGCTATAGCTTCTGTTTGAAATGGTTCGTGCTCGAGCCATAGTTGACCAGTGGTTGCGAGTTTTGTTTTGGCTTCCTCGATAATACGAACAATTATTTCCAAACCATTCTTTCCGCCAAAGAGCGCTTGGTGCGGTTCGTACTCCACGACACTTTCTTCAACAGTGTGTGCCATTTTGTCTATGTAAGGAGGGTTGCATACTATAAATTCATAGCGCATATCTGTAGGGAGTGCTGCAAATAGATCGGAAGTAAAAACTTGATAGTGATCGGCTTTATATGGTAGATCCTCGATGGCACAGCAACGGTCGTCCATGGAGCCAAGGTTTACCAGGATGTTCTTTTTGATCGTGAAGGTGTGTGCCGGATCAATTTCGGCAAAATCAACATAAACATCAGATAGTGCTTTTGCTATGGCGATGCCAATGGCTCCACTACCGGCACAGAGATCAAGAATATGTAATGGCAAGCGTGCAGTAGTTGTCGTTTTGGTAAGTGCACCAATAACTTTCTCAACCCAAAATTCAGTTTCGGGGCGGGGAATGAGCGGGTGTGAATCGAGCCAAATGGTAGTACCCAGAAACGGAGTGTGGCCGATCACGTAGGCCAGCGGCTCGCCTTTGGCGAGCCGCTCACAGTCGGCAAAAAAAGCTTCGCATTTTTTGCCATTATACTTCTCCTTTAATAACCAGGTAGTTTCTTTGGTAATGTCCATTCTTTAGTTTCCAGCCTGTGACATAAATGCATTTGTCTCGGCAGTGATAGTGTACGGCTCTACATTGGCATTTTTATCAGAACCTACAACATATTTGTAGAGACGCTGCGTTGTTGCGTAAACTGCTTTAGTGGTAGCTGCTTGGTTGTTTTGCGCTGTATCAAGTGCCACCAGGTCTGTTTGATAGTGTGTCAGCATGGTAGAGAGTGCACTATAGGTGGTCTCTATCGTTTGCACTTCTTTGGTAGACAATGTGGAGGTTCCTATATTGGTAAGAGCTGTATTAATAGCAGTGGTTTTTTCTAAAATGGCAATTTGGGCATGCGCTGCATCCAGACTTTGCGCTTGGTAGCTAGAGAGTGTGTCGGCGAGTTTTAAGACACTAGACGCGATCGTTTGTGCGTTAGTAGTCTCGATATCGGTACGTGAAAAGAAGTTGCCGCGTTGCAGTGCGACCATGCCGGTAATTAAAAGGACAGTAGCTAAAACAGTAACAATCGGGAGTATGAATTTTTTTATGGTCATAGACAATTACGGTAGTCAATCCACATTAGTAAGCGCACATAATGAGGCGCGGCTGGTACACTACACGTATGAAAGATACCACACAACTCTATAGTATTGCCAGTGCACTTGTTGCGCCGGGGAAGGGTATTCTGGCGGCCGATCAGAGTGTCCCCACCATTAATCGCCAGCTTGCAGCTGTTGGTGCTGCAGAAGATGCGGAGACACGCCGTAAGTACCGACAACTCTTGTTTACCACGCCAAATCTGCAGCAGTATGTCAACGGTATTATCCTGCATGACTCTACCATTCGTAATCATGCTGACGACGGTACACTTTTTATTGATCTATTGCTCGGGAAGGGGATCATACCAATCATCAAGGTAGATAAATCAACTGTCGAATACCATGCCTTTCCGGGTGAGGTGGTGACACAAGGTCTTGATGATCTCGGTGATCGTTTGGCTGAATATCATGCCATGGGAGCTCGCGCTGCCAAATGGCGAGCGGTATTCAATATTGGAAACGGGTACCCAACTGAACAAAATATTACCTTCGATGCCACCATGTTGGCGCGGTACGCTGGTCTGTGCCAAGAGCATGGCATGGTGCCGATTGTTGAACCAGAGGTCATTTATAAAGGAGCACATGATATTACACGTGCAGAGGAAGTTACAACAGCTGTATTACAGAAAGTGTTTGAAATCTTGGAGTGGTATCGGGTTGATTTGAAGGCGGTGATACTAAAATCAAGCTTTGTGCTGGCTGGAAGTGACGCGCCAGAACAGTCATCTCCAGAAGAAGTGGGTGAGGCAACAGTGCGTACTTTTTTGGCGAGTGTGCCAGCGGAGGTGCCGGGAATAGTCTTTCTTTCTGGTGGACAAACACCCGAGCGAGCAACGGCCAATCTCAATGCTGTTGCAGCTATTGAAAAAACGCAGACTTTGCCATGGCAATTTGCATTCTCTTACTCACGCGGTTTAGAGGAGCCAGCTCAGCAGGCTTGGCAAGGGAAAGATGAGCATGTGGCCGTGGCACAGCAGGCTCTCCTT
>QKBW01000046.1 GCA_003245875.1 Candidatus Kaiserbacteria bacterium | reverse complement strand
ACCGCTTTCTAAAGTTGCAGTTGGTGATGTGGTAAAAGGAAAGCTGATAATTACAATACCTGATTTGTATTCTAATGTGGCCGTTGAAGATATGATCCCAGCTGGTTTTGAGATTGTAAACTTTAACCTGGAGACCGAAGATCAAACACTACAAACATTGAAAACTATTTCTGATGGTATGTCAGGTACTGGTGGGTTCTTTAGTCGGTTAACCAATCTGTTTGGTGATACTCAAACAGCACAAGTATTCCATTCGAAAAATAGTGGTGGCAGCTATGGAAACAGTACGCGTCGTCTGTATCCAACTCATACAGAATCACACGATGATCGAGTGTTCTTATATATGGAGACTTTACCGGCTGGGGTGTATGAGTATGAATACTTCCTGCGCGCCTTGGTACCGGGAGAGTTTCAACACTTGCCAGCACGAGCAGAAGAACTCTACTTCCCGGAGGTGTTTGGTCGTACTGAAGGAGGGGTGGTGTACGTTACTCCGGCTGAGTAATCTTGATGGTAACAATCTCACGCATACCAGTGTTGTCGGTAGCTATAATTTCATACTGACATGCTTCTCGTGGGGTAAAACTTGTTTCTTGTGCGGTTTGGTATACTGTGCCGTCAATAGTCCAGGTAACATCAGTGCGTGCTCGAAGTGGAATGGTGAGGTTTGTGGTTTGTTCAAAAACATCACCTTCATGGATACTTAGAATAAGATTATGCTCCTGGAGTAAAGTGCGATGATCGGTAATGATATCACCTTGGAGCCCCCATTCGTCGTTACCATCAATAAAAAAACGTTGCAACTGATCAGTGGTGATTGGTGTTTGTGTGTGGTACGGAGTAGATAGTAGGTACTCCATAACATCATGCCAGATAGCGCCCGCACCACTTGAACCAGACACTTGATCCAGGGCTTCATTTTCGGTGTTTCCAATCCAGACACCAACCACGAAATCACCGGTGTACCCGACGACCCAGCTATCGTGAAAGTCTCGCGAAGTGCCCGTTTTTACTCCGTAGGTATCATAGGTTAAGTTGAGGTTGCCTTCTAGTCCAAATTGATTGACGCCGGTATAACGGTCGCTGATAATTGCGTGTACGAGTTGAGTAAAAGAGTTTGGTAGTACCTCAGTGGCTTGCTCAATGTGTGATTGTGGAGGTAGGTTGAAGTTGTTTGTAGAGTCCGTAAGTACCCGCAGCGGTGCGAGTGATCCACCTCTGGGAAAGAGGGAGAAGTAGTGTGTGAGTGTAAGAAGATCCATTTCGAGACCACCGAGAGCAATGCCGTACTGGTAGCTGTTATAGTCTTGGATTGGTTCAAAATGCAAGTCATCACTTAAAAATGTATAGAAGGCATCGAGTCCAATAAATTCAAGTGTTTTGACCGACGGTACATTTAAGCTGTTGCTGAGTGCTTCGTGCAGGGTTACTTCACCATGGTAGGTGCCATCGTAATTTTTTGGGTATAAAGAAAAACCAGTAGCAATTGGGTATTTATATTCTCGGTCCTCAACAAGTGAGTATGGCCGCAATCCGCGGGCAAACCCCTCTGCGTAAATAAAAGGTTTAACGGTAGAGCCAATTGGTCTTGGTTCGAGCGCCATGTTGATTTGGTTTCCATTGTCGGAGCTGGCAGGGTCGCGACTACCGACCATGGCGAGAAGTTCTTCGGTGTGTGGGTTGATAACAACGACTGCGCCGTTGCGTATGTTACGTTGCCAGCCTTCCTGTATGTGTCGGTCAAGGATTGCTCTGATGGTGGTGGTGAGGTTATCGTCAATAGTGGTCGTGCAGGTTTCGTCACATATAATGTGAGCAGTACGTAACTCAAAACTGACATCATGCTGTAGTGCATAGGTAGTAGTTGTGTCTGGTGGCATGAAAGGTTCAGTGGGGGATATTCGTTGATTTAGGCTGTGAGAAAAAATTGCATTATCAGCTTCCCAAGGGTTTCTGGTGCTTGGATATGAGAGGGTTGCGAGTAGTGATATTTGTTCACTGTGGCTGGTCTCAGATAATGGTTTTCCAAAGTAGGCATAGCTTGCCGTGCCAATACCCTGTAACTGATTCCCAAAGTAGGCTGTGTTAGCGTACATTGTTACGATGGTGTCTTTCGAGGCAAAACACTCAATACTGAACGCATATGCAGACTCAATGAGTTTGTTTACAAAAGTTCTCTGTGTCTCGGTGTTGAGTAGATTTTTTGCAAGTTGTTGGGTGATAGTGCTTGAACCGCCTGCGTGGCCGTCACGTAGGTAGGATAGTGCAGCGCGCATGGTGCTAATAGGATTAATACCCAAATGGTATCTAAAGAAACGATCTTCTTTTTTAAGAAGTAATGCTTCAAAATTAGACGGAAGTGCGGTAACAGCATACACATAGTGACCTTTACTGTTTTCGCTGAGACTTATAGGGGTGCCAGTGCGATCATATGTGGTACGAGAAAGTAGTTGACTATATCGCATAGATGCGTCCTGCCATACTAGCCAGGTGCTTCCGATAATCAGTAGTAGAACTACACTCCCTACAGTTAGATAAGTATATGGCTGTTTTAGTTTTTTAAAATACGTCAATTGAGAAATATTATGACGGCACATACTCTGTATTTTACATGTTTAATGCACAAGAAGTGGTAAGAGGCATTGGGTACATGTCGGTCTTATCGAGTTCCATTTTGTAGTAAGCGCGGTATCATATATATACGTATGCATACAAAAATAATTATCGGTGGAGTGGTTGTTATTGCACTGGGGCTGGTGACATGGCTTATGACAACACCATCGACCTTTATTGAACCTCCAGCTCCATTAGAAACTGGTGCTGATGACACAGTGATTGATGAAGAACCCGAACTTACCATTTCACTCAGTGACGTAGAGCTGCAGACCATCCAAGAAAAAGTAGCAGCACGTAACGTAGCTAAAGAATTTCCTGAACTAGGGAGCGCGGCTGCGGAACCGGTGCTGCTTGGTGCGTATCAAGGGAAACTGGTAGAGCAGCGATACTGGTGTGGTGATGTCTGTCCGCAAAACGGTATGCTCTTTCTTTCATATGTCGCTGTCGATGAAGTGCAGTGTCAGGATGGTGTGGGTGAACCGGTCTATGGTGTTGGGTGGGGAACCCAGTACCTGGGGTGTGCACCGCAGTAGAATCTGAGGCCATAGTTTTATGGGGCCATATTGACATATTAATTTATTAAAGTATAGTTTTTGTAGGTTGACCTTACGGTCTAATGTCAAACTCTAGTGATGAGAGGGTGAAGAAATGTTCTATAAAACGCTATCTGCTCCTATTACTGTACAGGTGGAGCTGACAACAGCCTGTGATAATGACTGTTTATATTGCTATAACCACTGGAGGCACGATAAACATATCCCCGGGGCAAACATGCATCGCGATTTGTTGGAAAAGGTTGTGAGTGATTTGATTGACAGTAATGTTTTTCAAGTCACCTTCACCGGCGGCGAAGTTCTTCTTCGTAAGAAAGAGTTGTTTTTCGGTTTAGAACAGCTCATTCGTGCAGGGGTGTCTTGCGCAGTTAATTCCAATCTTACAATGATGACGTATGAAGACGCTACGAAACTGTATGAGTTGGGTTTGCGTGGGGTCATGACGTCAGTCAGTTCGCATCTGGCGAGCAATCATGACCATATATTCCAGCGGAAAGGTGCTTTTGATTTCACAATGCAGGGAATCGAAAATGCCCAAAAAGCTGGTTTGCATGTTGCAGTGAGTATGGTTGTTACGTCGCATAATGTGGATCAGGTTTATGAGACTGCATTGGCAATGAAGGCGAGAGGTGTCATGGAATTCTATGCAACCAAAGCATCTCCACCGGTGAATGCTGTGAATTTTGATCAGTTCATGGTAACGCAACAACAACTTCAAGCTATGCTGGAAACGTTACAGTCACTGAAACTGGATGAAGGTATAGAGGTTGGCGTGCTCGAGTGCTATCCCTTGTGCAGCTACGGGCATACTGGCCGATATTCTTTTGTGTCTGATCGACGGTGTAGTGCTGGTGTAACAACTTGTACGATTGGTGCTGATGGTTCTGTTAGACCGTGCTCACATTCAGACGTTTCGTATGGCGATATTGCCAATGAAGGTTTGAAGGCAGCATGGTTTGGTATGACTGATCAGCGAGATGGGTCATTACTACCAGAGACCTGTAAGCAGTGTAAACTGCTGAGTAGCTGCAGTGGAGGGTGTCGAGTTGATGCATTTTGCTGTAATGGATCATTTGATACGCTAGATCCGTATGCGAGCCCTGAAAGGGTGTCACGTATCGAACTTCCGTCAAATGAGCTTGAGTTACTCAAACCTGGTCAGTTGTTGATGGTTCCTTCGTTCCTTCGTGCCCGTGCGGAAGAATTTGGTGTTCTGTGTGCGAGTGAAAAAACTATGGCTATGCCAGCTTTGCTTACAGCTGATACGTATGCTCTGATCAATTCATTGAAAGGGCAAGTGTTCACTGCAGAGGATGTGTCAGATTCGTTTGATATTCCTTTGAGGGATGCACAAAAGTTGTGTGCGATGTTGGTTCGTGATACGTTGCTAGTAAAAGCTTGACACGGCATGGAAAGAGAGTACATTCAATCATGTCGGTCTACGGACTGTACAAAAGAAGGAGACATGTGATGTCAATTGTTCGTGCAAGGAAACGGAAATTCCTCAATCTTGGCTACGGCACCTTATTGGGTGTTGGAATCGCAAAAGATGCGGAAGTGGCAGTGTCGGATCAGCCGACATTGTCTTGCTACTGTAATTGTGGCTGCGCATGCGTGGTCACAAACGGGCCTATGTCACAGGCCTGATGATGAAAAGGGAGGGGGTGTGATATCACTTCCTCCCATTTTTATTTTATGAAACAAGATAAAGCGAAAATAAAGACACTTTTTGTTGTAGATCCAATGATGGATATTGATGGATATTACAAAATTAAAGAGTTTTTTCATTTGAATCCTACTACTGGGTTTATTGCCCCTGTAGACCATGCTGCGGTGACGGAGCGTGTTTTAAATTATCATCATTCCAATCAAGAAGATTTGATACGTATTGGAAAAGAGACTGAAGCGTTGTGGCGGACTAAGGAAGAAGAGTTTGTAAGATTGGCTTCTCGTCTTTTTTCTGTAGAGAGTTTTCCAAAGAGTGCGTATTCTTGTTATCCAACAATCTGGCCTTTAATAGCGCGAGATCCACTTTTGTTACGTATCGCCTTTCCGGCAACTGGAAATGCACAAACAGCATGTTATGTAATAGCACATGAGTTGTTGCATGAACTTTTTTTTAGACACGTGCATAAATTATTGCCTGATCTCGATTTGAATGGAGAGGTTGTGTTTATTCTTTCTGAAGTGTTTAATGTTTTCGTACTGGAAAGTACAGAATGGCAACAGGTTTTTCCATATGATGTCCAGCCATATTCAGACCATAAAAAAATCTATACGTTATTGAAGCCTGTGTGGGACCAGAAGGTTTCTATTGAAGCATTTATTCTTGAGGCCTTGCCAATGTGTGTAGAGTAATTTTTAAAACACAGTATATCTAGAGATAGATGGCGGAGATGATGTTATCGTGTAGGGAAGTATGTCAAAACTCGCCTCGAAGCCGATTACCCATATTGATGATATAGATGCAGAACTAGAGCGCCTAGGAGCGAGTGCTACTGGGCTGGTACAGGATGAAGCCGTGAAGCGACAGCAGCAACTTGGTCCTAACGCTCTGGAGGAAGTGTCAGTCAGTGCGTGGCGGCGGTTTGCTCATTTCTTTTGGGGTCCGATTCCGTGGATGATTGAGTTGGCAGCTATATTGTCGTTGGTGGTCGGGAGTTATGTGGACTTGGGAATTATTCTCGTGCTTCTTCTAACTAACGCGGTCGTTGGTTTTTGGGAAGAATCGCATGCCGATAAAACAGTTGCTGCACTAAAAAATACACTCGCACCGATAGCACAGGTGCGTCGGTCGGGGGTGTGGCAGCGAATTCCGGCACGTGATTTGGTGCCGGGTGATAATGTTCGGTTTCACTTGGGAAATATTGTGCCAGCCGATGTGCTGTTGCTTACTGTTGAGGGGGTGAGTATTGATCAGTCAGCCTTGACCGGTGAATCATTGCCAGTCACGAAAGAAGTGGGCGATATTGCGTTTGCGGGTTCAGTGGTAAAGCATGGCGACGCAGAAGGGGTGGTGACAGCTATCGGTGCGGGGACGTTTTTTGGAGCGAC
>QKBW01000016.1 GCA_003245875.1 Candidatus Kaiserbacteria bacterium | reverse complement strand
ACTGTATTACCACCGGCTTTTTTGTGAATGGTTTACAGTGGCCTTACTCACAATAATAAACGACATACAAAAAGTCTGTTTTGCTCTCTGTCGAATCCTTCCCCAAACTTGTGCGCGAAGCGCGGATGAGACGGTGAGCAAAACAGACTTTTGCTGTATTTTAAATGGTATTAGTGAGGTTATAGATCGGCATCAATACGGAAGCCAGGAGCGTAGCCACACCAAGACCGAGCAAAACGATCATAGCTGGTTCAATCAGACCGATCAACGTATCAACCGAGTTATTAACCTCTCGTTGATAAAATGTTGCTAGGGTTTTTAGGATATCTGCCAAATTACCGGTCTCTTCCCCCACCTTAGCCATTTGCGATAACACACCGGGAATCTCTGGGTACTCACTAATGACATCGGCGAACGAACGGCCAGCCTTTACCTCAGAGAGCGTGGTCTGTAATATCTCTTTGAAAACGGTATTGTCTACCACATCCGCCGTTACTTCCAATGCCTGCACCATCGAGATACCGCTGGATAACATGGTTGATAGGTTGTCACAGACACGCGTGAGATATAACTGTGAGTTGAGACTACCAAAATATGGTGTCGATATTTTTAACTCATCAAAGAAACGACGACCAACGTCGGTCTGCATAAAACGCCATAATGCCACACCCCCAAAGCCAGCCAGCACAAGCAATATGCCAATATAATTAACAAGAAAATCAGACAGACCAATAACAATACGAGTATAGATCGGCAGTTCCTGGCCAGCATCAGTAAGAATCTGACTGATACGCGGGATCACCAATGTCAACATTAACCCCATCACCAAAATGAAAATACCCACTACAAAAGCCGGATAAACTAAAGCATTGCGTACCTTATTAACTACTTCATAGGAACGATCAAGGTAGTCAGCCAGATAAAGAAAAGAGCGCTCGATCGAACCGGATTCCTCACCGGAACGCACCATATTGACATAAAAAGGTGAAAATACCTCAGGGTGCGACGAGAGTGCTCGAGAAATAGAACTACCTGCTTGCAACTCTTCAGTGATATCGTTAAGTACACGTGCCAATTGTGGTTTCTCTGCTTCCGATGCCAATAGACGAAATATACGGAGCGCCGATACCTGAGCATCAAATAAAGTAGCGATCTGCCTTGATAAGATAACTACGTCTTTGTTGGAAACACGCTGAAACCACTCAAACTCCATGTTCAGGATTGATTTCTTTGTGTCTATCGGCGTAATGTCGGTTACCGTATATCCACGCTTTTGCACAGTAGCAATTGCAGCATCAATACTGCTCGCCTCTACCGTACCCTCGCGAGCCGTGTTTGTCGTATCAATTGCTTTATAAGAAAAGAGCATGGTTTTAAAAAATTACATCAAACGTTCTAATCCCTTCGGGTTGATTGAATACGCAAAAGCGTTTTCCACGGTCACCTCGCCCTTTTTGACCAAATCAGCCAACGAGCGATTCATATCAACCATTCCTTGGTCAAGCCCCGTTTCAATAATGGTTTGAATTTCATGAGTACGCCCCTCACGAATGAGGTTAGATACCGCGCCATTATTTACCAAAAGTTCATACGCCGGCACCAAGCCCCCGTCAATACGTGGGATCAAACGTTGTGAAAAGATACCTGCTAATGACCCAGCCAACTGAATGCGGATCTGGTCCTGCTTCTCACCCCCAAAACTGTCAATAATACGGTCAATGGTCTGTGCCGCATTATTGGTATGTAACGTTGAAAATACCAAGTGACCGGTCTCTGCGGCAGTTACCGCCGTCGCAATGGTAGCAGCATCACGCATTTCACCAACCAAGATAACGTCCACATCTTGACGCAACGCTGCAGTTAAGGCCACAGAAAAATCTTTTGTATCAATACGCACTTCTCGTTGATCAATGAGAGACTGCTTCGGTTCATAAATATATTCGATCGGGTCTTCAATGGTAACGATATGATCGGCTCGCTGCTCATTGATCATTTCAATCATGGCAGCCAGCGTCGTTGACTTACCTTGTCCAACCGGACCTACACACAAAAAGAATCCTTGTGGTCGCATGGAAAAGCTTTCCAGTATTGGAGGTAATCCAAGCTCAGCAAGAGTACGGATACGGTTTTCAATATAACGCAAGGCCACCGCCATACCACCTTTTTGAAAAAATGCATTTCCACGAAATCGGACACCGTCAGTGTGTTGATATGAGAAGTCCATTTCTCGCTCCATTTCAAAGGTTTCAAACTGTAACTTGGAGAGAAGCGCCTGGACAAAGCCTTGCATATCAGTATCGGTAAGAATTGGTTTTTTTACCAGTGGGATCAATGAACCTGATACCCGAATCATTGGGTGTGCACCAACAGAAAAGTGAATATCCGATGCGCCCTCTTGGAGCACAATATCAATTAGATCAGCCAGTTCTCTTTTGTAATCAACAGTTGCCATATTTATTTACATAATGCTTCTACCTTTGCCACTACTTCACTCGGGATAGACTCTGCCTTGACAATATACCCATCTGCACCAGCCTCTGTTGCCGCCTTTTTATCACTTTCCTCGCCTTGATTTGACAGCACGATTTTCCGCACCGCAGCAACTTCTGGTATGTTTTGTAATTTCTGCAACAATTCTACCCCCGTCATTTCTGGCATGACCATATCCATAATAACCACGTCGAAGGGCTGTTCGGTCACTTTTTCCAAACAGAGGGCACCTGTTGAAACGGCTTCAACCGTATGTCCAGCTTCGGAAAATTTGATGGCGTACATATCGCGCAAAAACGCGTCGTCATCTACCAGTAAGATCTTCATGGTTTCATTATACCGACATCTTCCGAACCAGGATGCAAGTTATCGACAGAACTGGTAGTTGGTGCGACTGTTGCAGTAACTGCTTCGGGTTGCACCTCCTCCAGCTCTGGTGCGTCAGAATCTTTCATGGTTGTCCCGTACGTTGCAACTTCCTCAAACGGAATAACATGTTCCAGTGCTTTTATGATCGCATCCTCCTTCATGGTCATGAAACCACGATGACGCGCTGCTTGATAAATGTCATCCTCAGACGCACTATGCAAAATGAGATCCTCTATGTCCAGTGTAATCTCCAGACATTCCGCCACAGCAACACGTCCTTTTGTGCCGGAGGCACAGGTTGAGGTTGGCTCCGGCTGCATAACCGTTCCCACTTTTGGTATACGATCATGGAACTCAACCGGAAGAGTAGCAATCTCAGCTTCGATCATTTCTTGCACATGACCAGAGACCGGTATCTCTTTTCCACTGTTTGGGCAGAGTCGTCGAGACAAACGTTGCGCTATGGCAAGCTTAAGCGTTGGCGCGATCAAGAAAGGATCAACCCCCATATCGATAAGGCGTGGAATCACACCAATCGCATTGTTAGTGTGAATGGTAGAAAATACCAAGTGACCGGTAAGCGCCGCTTGAATGGCCAACTGAGCCGTTTCTTTATCACGAATCTCACCAACTAAAATAATGTCCGGGTCTTGACGCAAGATACTACGCAAACCAGCGGCAAACGTATAGCCGATCTCTGGCCGTACCTGTGATTGGCTGACACCGTCAATATTATACTCAACCGGATCTTCCAAAGAGATGACGTTTTTGGTGAGCTTATCAACTTCTCCCAACATCGAATACAAGGTAGTTGATTTACCACTACCGGTCGGACCAGAGATAAGAATAATGCCATACGGTTCTTTAATTGCCCGACGGATGATCTCGAGATTGTACTCCGACATACCAGTACTCTCGAGTGTACGCACACCACGACTTGTATCCAAAATACGCATAACCACCTTCTCCCCAAAATTGGTAGGCAACACAGAAACACGAAAATCAATTTTGCGGCCATCAAATGTGGCTGAAAAACGTCCGTCTTGTGGTTTGCGACGTTCATCAAGACGCATAGAAGACAGAATCTTCACGCGAGCCACCACTGCAGACTGCACATTCCCAGGCAACTCAATACTGGTTTGCAAAAGACCATCAACACGGAAACGTACACGAACCTTCCCTTGGAATGGCTCGATATGAATATCTGATGCTCCACCGTCAACCGCATAGCGCAGTACCGTTGCAACGATCTTGGTAACAGGAGCATCTTCTTGGATATGCTCGGGCGTCATTCGCCCCTCCTTTTCTGCCTGTTTGGTAGCGATCTCAGTATCAAGCTCGTTCTCCAATGTTGTAAGTGCCGCACCAACCTCACCGGTTAATGACTCATACGCCGCCAATAACTTTTCAAGATCGGCACGGAGTACAAATACTAATTTGTATGATATGGCATACTTATTACTTACAAAATCCAACACTTCCCTAATTTGGAAATTGTCAGGGTCATTAGTTGCCACTGATAGCACACCATCTTCAACCGCTACTGGAACAATGCCGTAATGTCGCGCTGATTCCTCTGGAATATAACCTAAAATATCCTCACCGATATTTACTTCATCAGCCGGTATATATGCGGGTAATCCGTATTCTTTTGCCAACGAATCACGCAGTACCGATTGGTCTGTAATCTCTTCTGCCAACGCCACCTCCAATACAGTACCATCATCCACACGACTCTCGACACGCGCCACCGCGTCTTCAGTTAAAATATTTTCTGCCTGAAGTGAAGTTAGTATATCCACAATACGATTTCCGACTTAATTAATAGGAGAGAATGGATCCTCACGTCCAACCGACACTTCTCGACGAGGAGTGGCACTATCAACCAGCGAACGAAGACGTTGATCATCAAGGATCTCCGTTGGCACAGTAAGGCTTTCCAAATCAGACAAACGACGCAAGAAGTCTTGATTAGTTGTGTCAGCTTGTGAAATAACCGAACCATCAAGCAATGCATCAGGTGAACTTTTCTGTAGCACAAACAAGTAATAGCCAACGGCAACCAATACAACCAACCCGCCAATAGCCAAAATATTTTTGTTTATCGAAGACATGTTGAATTACTAATGTTTATTGCTGATAAGTATACGCGTATGTACGAACATTGAGTGTGTACGCATAAGAACCAGTCCACCCGGCATCACTCATCTCAGGTTCCAGTGACAAAGACTGTACGCGTAATGGGTAGATGTTTCTCTCTAAGGCTTCTAGGAATGCGACGAAGTCAGTGTAAGATCCTGAGACAGTTACTTTGAAATCATGTGGTGTCAGTTGCTTCAACAATGTAGCAGCGTCCTGTGAACCGGTCATAGTATCAGTGGTCATATCACCAGTCAGGTTCGGGTCTTCGTTGTATTGAATAATCTGTGCTGGCTCTGTTGTGTCTGTTGCTTCCACCGGTACAATAACCAATGAAGAAAGCTGCATACGCTGATTGACTGCAAGGGTCTCGATATCTTGCGATACAGCAACATCGTCAATCGTATCTGGTAAAAATCGATTGAGTGTTTGTAATTTAACTTGCGATAGACTGTTGAATTTATTCAACAAAGTTGCCAGGCTTGAGTTCAAGAGCTGGGCATTCCCCACAACCTCCTTGTACTTCGCGATCTCATCCTGCTGTGCCTGTAACTCTTTAAACTTTGGTGAAATATACGTAAACAACATCACGATAGCGAGAGCGATAAGTATGACTTGTCTAAGAAAGGTGTAGGACATAATTACTGGTTTTGTGTTACGCCATTATCAGTAGTAGTTGCAGCTGTGTCATTCGTGCTAGTAATTTCTTCCGTCGAGGAAGTAGTAGAAGCGGTATCTGTTGTCCCCATTTCAACAGTAGTAACTCCAACGGACGAAGCTGCCGACGCCAAAATACCATCGTATGCAATCGCCGTAGTTGGCAATAGTAATGAAAGCGTATAGGTGATTGAATGCGAACCTGGGTGGTTTTCATCCGCCGCCTCGTACGCAATGTCTGTAAAGGTGGCGGCTTTCAAAACATCACTTGATGCCCACACATCACGCTGAAAGAGTAATGCATCAAAACTTGGCGCTATCCCAGAAACTTTAATATCGTATTCATTAGGATCATTCTCCGACACAGCAACTGACAAGTCAGACAACTGGATAGATTGCGTCGTGTTTTCAGATAACGTAACCAATAGCTTAGAGAAAGCTGGCTCCGTATCCACCAATTCCTTAACCAAGCGTAAACGAGTATCAGCCTCACGAACTATTTCCAGATCGGCTGGCTGAAACTGGGTGCGAGCGGTCTCAAGATTGGTTTGTTGCTTGTCAAGCTCTCGGCCAGACTGCCAACTCCACAAAAATAATACGACGACAGTAATTAAAGTAGCAAAAAAAATCACGTATGCGACATAGCCGAACACATAAATACGTGATCGACGAGCTTTACGCGACGGCGCGATAGGCGCTTGTCGCGGAATGAAAGAACCCTGCTGATTCATTACTT
>QKBW01000034.1 GCA_003245875.1 Candidatus Kaiserbacteria bacterium | reverse complement strand
AAATATGCTTGGTACCGAAGTAGGGGTGATTGAGGTTGATCCATGGTACGCTATGCCGCACTCTGTACGTTCGCGTGAAGTTGTCTTTGATCATACGTGGTTATTTGGTCGATATACCGCAACAGCAAAAATCAACCGTGGTTACAATAACGAAATTGATACCATGCAGTACACATTTTATGTGATCGACTGGATATTCGTGTCTGAGATCTTCCTTGGTATTGTAGTTTTACTATTCTTCATTCGTTTCGTAACCCGAAGGTTTGAGTTTCGTTTGAAACGAAAAGAATGATCCATGCGCTATTTTTATGTTTTTATTGTTCTTTGGTGTGTACTAAGTTGGCTTGGTGATGGGCAACCTGTTTTTGCGCAGGTACGTTCGAGCAGCAACTATCAGATAGAGAGTGACAGTATCAATGTGGGGGGTGGTTTTAGTACGTCAACCAACTTTGTTCAAGAGTCAACTGTTGGTGAGGTTGCAACCGGACAAAGCGGTAGTGCAAACTACAATTTATATGCCGGGTATCAGCAAATGCAGGTCGTGTATTTAGCCTTGACGCCCGCAAGTGATGTGAGTATGTCTCCGGCACTTAGTGGCATGACCGGTGGTGAATCTGATGGATCAACGTCGATGAATGTTGTCACCGACGGCCGTGCCGGGTATCAACTCTTAATTAAGGCGGTTGGTGTACCTGCTCTGCAAAGCGCGTTAAGCAGTATCGCTGATTATGTACCAGCCGGCAGTGTGCCTGATGCGATGTTTACAACTGCAGCAACAGATTCCCATTTTGGTTATTCTGCATATGGCACTGATATGCCGTCTCGTTTTTTAGTAAACGCTGGGGTGTGTGGTTCGGGTAGCGCAGCGGTTCAGACTTGTTGGGATGGTTTGAGTACGAATGATGCAGTAATTGCCGAACGACACAGCTCTAATCAGCCGGGGGGTAGTACTACCACGGTATACTTCAAAGTAGGTATTGGCTCGTCAGTTAATCAGGCACCGGGTGTGTATACTGCTACCACAACGGTGACTGCTATCCCACTATGATCAATCTTTTCCGTACTGCTTTATTGGTCTGTGTATTACTGAGTATTTTTGGAGGACAAACGGTCTGGGCAGCCTCTACCTCTTTTAAGGTGTCAGCGACCATCTTCCAGCAGCAACCTTCGGACGGATACATTTCAACCCCGGCGGATGTCGTGGCACAGAATACGGTTACAATTAATACCCAAACCACTACAAATAGTATCGCGGTACATGTCACCACAGGCGCACCGATCATTTTGTTGGTGCGATGGGGACGTACCCCTGACTATGAACTAGGTAATAGTGTGACTACTTCGTCGAGTATGGACCATATAGTCAGTATTGCGGAATTGCTTGCCGGCACTCGATATTATGTACAAGTAGTAGGGTATACATCGACCGGCGTACAAGCGTTTGTTAAAAATCTGGTCGTGACAACCGATAGTCTACAGGACGTGACCCCACCGGGAAACGTAAGTGATCTTGTGGGGACATTCACCGGTAAAAACATTATGTTGTCATGGCAGAATCCAACTGACAGCGACTTTTCATACGTGCGCATTGTTCGTAATCCAAATTTCTACCCGGTGGATGAGGCTGACGGTATGGTTGTCTACGAGGGATCGGCTAAACAGTTTCGTGATACGGATATTGCATTTGATACTCAATATTACTATACGGTTTTTTCCTATGACCAATTGGGTAATCGCTCCAGTGGTGCGGTGGCATTGGTGCATACACGCACCGGACAGGCGGTGGCGACATCGACATTGTCAGACATACCACCAGAAGCCATCTCTACCACATTGCCGGTTGCTTTTATGCAAGGGTTACTGATACAGCAGATCAATGATGGAACGGTGCGCGTGCTTAACTCGGTACCGCTCACTATCAGTCTTCCGTACGAGAGTGTGCCACAACACCTAAAATCGATCGTGGTGACCATACAACAGGAAGAGAG
This sequence comes from Candidatus Kaiserbacteria bacterium, assembly GCA_003245875.1. Classification (GTDB taxonomy): domain Bacteria; phylum Patescibacteriota; class Minisyncoccia; order Phycocordibacterales; family UBA918; genus OLB19. Next base: position 4,550 of record QKBW01000034.1, on the reverse strand, counting down.
TGGAAAGGTATATTCTTTTTTGCTACGCGCCAACACCGACAAGACTGCATATGAGGCAACACTTTCATCTTTGGCTGAATCTGGGTATTACAACTTTACATTGGTAGTGTACGACCACGCTACCCAGATATCACTCGCACGTACCGGACGATTCCTGGTTGTCGCCGATGAACGGGTATTAGAAAATAATTTTTTAGCCACAACGGTACCGTGGCGTTTGGTGTGGTATGCACTACTGTTATTGGTGGTACCGATATTCTTTATTTATATGCTCAAGAGACGTATTGAGCATATAACAGAGAGACGACGTATCGCACGTTAGTTACGAGAGTACACGATATCTGTTGTTTTCTTTTTCGATGTGAGGTTGGAGTGGTGTATGATGGTAACAGTAAAGTAATTGATATTGAGTAATTTGTATGACAAAAGTAGCAATCAATGGATTTGGTAGGATCGGGCGTGCATTTATGCGTATGGCATATGATCATCCTGATTTTGAGATCGTGGCCATCAACGACCTTGGTGATATTGAGATGTTGGCCTATCTGTTACGCTATGACACCGCGTATGGTCAAGCACCGTTTAGTGTAGAGTCCAATGAGGGGCAGTTGGTCATAGATGGAAAGGAAATCACTGTTTTATCTGAGCGTGATCCTGCTCGTCTGCCGTGGCAGAAGTTGGGTATTGATGTTGTGGTGGAAGCTACCGGTTTTTTCAATGGCTATGATAAATCAAAAGCACACCTTACTGCCGGTGCTAAACGAGTGGTCATTACCGGTCCGGTCAAAGATGATCCAACGACGGCGGGAGTTTCCGGTGCGACGGTATTGATGGGTGTGAATGAAGACCAGTTGGCTACTTGCGAGATCAGTTCAAATGCATCCTGTACCACCAATGCTACCAGTCCATTGGTTGCCATTTTGAAAGAAGAGATCGGCATCCAAAAAGCGGTGCTTAATACGGTGCATGCTTATACTGCTACACAGTCCCTTGTTGATGGGCCGAGTCGTAAAGAGTTTCGTGAAGGTCGAGCCGCCGCACAAAATATCATCCCAAGTTCCACCGGCGCAGCAAAAGCAACGACGTTAGCTCATACAGAGTTGGCCGGCAAATTTGATGGTATCTCGATTCGTGTACCGGTGGTCGTTGGTTCTATCGTTGATGTGACTTTTTTGGCTAGTCGCAGTACCTCTGTAGAAGAGGTCAACGAAGTTCTGACAAAAGCAGCTGCATCTCCAGCCTGGAATACTTTGTTTGCGGTAACGAATGAGCCGCTGGTGTCTTCGGATATCATTGGCGCACGTTTTGCATCTATTGCTGATCTCTCTATGACTCGGGTTGTCGATGGTGATTTGGTGAAAGTTTTAGCATGGTATGACAATGAAACCAGCTTTACCCACACGTTGGTGGCGCATGTTGCCAAGGTAGCTGAACATTTTAACCAAAAGGGGTAAGTTAATCTGTATGAAGATCATTCTTGCAACAGACCATGCGGGATTCCAGCATAAAGAATTTTTGAAAGCCTACCTACAACAAGAGGGTTTGTATGAAGTGGTCGACATGGGAGCGCATACGTATGAAGCAGACGATGACTATCCCGATTATATTGCTCTGGCAGCAGAAGCCGTGCAAAAAGACCCAACTGGTAGTCGAGCAGTTATATTTGGTGGCAGTGGACAGGGCGAAGCTATGTTGGCCAATCAATTCCCCGGCGTGCGCGCGGCGGTTTACTATGGCGGAGCGCATGAAATCGTTGCACTTTCTCGTGAGCATAATGATGCCAACGTGCTCTCTATTGGTGCACGCTTTGTACATGAAGCGGAGGTGCCGGTGGTTGTAGCATTGTGGTTGGCTACAGAGTTGTCAGCAGATGGAAAGTATCAGCGACGTATTGATAAGGCAGAAGCTTTGCGTCCATAAGATGTATGGCTATGATCATTCCAGCAATTGTACCAACGTCACGCGAGCATCTGCGTGATGCGTTAGAGGCGGTTCGTTTTGCGCCAATGGTACAGATAGATATCGTTGATGGGATGTTCGCCAAACCCGCTTCATGGCCATATGTTGTTGGAGACACCTTGCATGACCTCGGGCTTGTTGCTGCAGTCGATACGATGATCGACCTTATGGTTGTCGACCCACTGGTGGCGGCACGTGAGTGGTTGGAATGGGGAGCGGATGCTCTTGTTATTCACTTGGAGACCGTAGCTGATCTTGGTCCGTATATTGATCTACGCAATCAGTATCATTACAAACTGTATATTGCCGGTAATGACACATTACCTATTGAACATTACATACCGTGGCTCGATGTGGTTGATGGGGTGCAACTGATGGGGATACATACTATTGGACATCAGGGTGAACCGTTCTCTGAACAGGTTATTCATAATATTCAAGCGTTACGGAAAGAGCAATCCCACATCAATATTTTAATTGATGGCGCAGTCAATCAAGAGACGCTACCGAGATTGCTTGCGGCTGGGGCGGATAACTTTGCGGTTGGTTCAGCCATTATGTCTGCTCCAGACAAGCGCGCGGCGTATCAAGCGTTGTGTGCGATGGTTAATAAATAGCCGGTGCGAGCTAAAGGAGTTGTTACAATACATACGACATGAAGTATTTGACTGATGAAGAAGTTTTGGCGTTGGAGCACAAAGCCAATGATATTCGCCAAAGCATTATTGAGATGCTTGTGGCTGCCGGTAGTGGACATACTGCCGGACCGCTTGATATGGCTGATGTTTTTACGGCACTTTATTTTCATATCTTGCGACATAATCCCTCGAACCCCGCCTGGGACGATCGTGATCGTCTAGTGCTTTCGGCCGGTCATATCTGTCCGGTGCTCTATGCCACTATGGCGCATGCCGGATATTTTCCACAGGAAGAACTTTTAACCTTGCGACAATTCGGTTCGCGACTACAAGGACACCCGCATCGTACCGCGCTGCCTGGCATTGAAACGAGTTCGGGGCCATTGGGGAGTGGTCTATCGCAGGCGGTTGGGATGACGCTGGCAGCGCGGATGGATAATCAGTACACGTCAAAATTTATTTACTGTATTACCGGCGATGGTGAGCTTAATGAAGGACAAATCTGGGAAGCGGCAATGTTGGCCGGGAAGGAAAAACTCAATAACCTCATTACCATCGTTGATCGCAATGGTATTCAGATCGATGGGTACACTAAAGACGTTATGCCCCTGGAGTCGTTGAAAGATAAATGGGAAAGTTTTGGGTGGCATGTGCAGGAGGTTGATGGACATAATATCCGACAGATTGTTGATGCGGTTGGCAAAGCCCAAACGATCTATGGTAAGCCGTCGGTCATTATCGCACATACGATTCCTTCGCGTGGTGTTGATGTCTTCGAACGTGATTTCCGCTGGCACGGCAATCCTCCAGGTAAAGGGCCGGAAGATCGTGTACCTCGTAGTGAGCAAGCGAAAGTGGCGTTGGAGAAGTTGCGCACTTTAGCTGGAGCGATCGATAAACCGGAAAGTTAATATGCTACAAGAATTTTTCAAAAATACGTTACATGGTGATCCGGATGTGGCCAATACCCGCGATGGTTTTGGTGAGGGTTTGCGTAACGCGGCAGCTGCTCACGGTGCGGTGGTAGGGTTGTGTGCTGATTTGACCGAGTCGACTCGTATGAACCTTTTTGCAGAGGCTTACCCGGAGCGTTTTTTTGAAGTTGGTATTGCTGAGCAAAATATGGCTTCGGTAGCATCAGGTATGGCAGCGATGGGTAAGATACCGTTTATTTCTTCGTATGCCATGTTTTCTCCCGGACGTAGTTGGGAGCAAGTGCGTACCACTATTGCGTATAATGAGAGTAATGTAAAGATAATCGGGGCGCATGCCGGCGTCTCGGTTGGGCCGGATGGGGCAACACACCAAGCGATTGAAGATATCGCGCTAATGCGAGTTATACCAGGTATGGTTGTTTTGGCTCCGGCTGATATACATGAAGCACGTCGCATGACCGAATGGATGGCTGAATATGTTGGACCCGTCTATATGCGATTTGGACGAGAAAAAACGCCAGTCGTCACGACACCAGAAACACCGTTTGTATTTGGTAAGGCATTGCCAGTGTTTGTACCGGAAGGCGCACGTATAGCACTGCTTTCGACCGGGACACTTTTGTACAACACATATCAGGCTGCGCGTATGTTGGAGCAACAAGGAGTGGCTACATCGGTTACACACTTTGGTACCATTAAGCCATTGGATACTGCTGCACTTGATGTATTAGCGAGAGACAACGATCTTATTGTGACTGTAGAAGAACATCAGGCGGCTGGAGGTTTTGGTTCGGCGGTTGCTGAATATGTGAGTAGCGAATACCCGGTCCGTGTGGTACGTGTTGGTGTACAGGATCAATTTGGGCAGTCCGGTTCGCCGGAAGAACTGGTTGCACATTATGGACTTGATAGTGAAGGAATCGTGCAGGCGGTCGTAAGTGCGATCGGGAAGTAAAGAAATCAAAAAGCCCGCAGGCTTTGCCTGCGGGCTTTTTGATTCCCGGTATTAATCTAATGG
>QKBW01000067.1 GCA_003245875.1 Candidatus Kaiserbacteria bacterium | reverse complement strand
ATGATCGGTTGGAACATTTGTGCTACAGCTCCATCTTTCTTCTTTGCCAATGGTGCCACCACCAACGGATGGTTCACTAAGAATGCCGGGCCAGCTATCTGCTTACGACAATACTTCCAAAGTGTATCGGTTAAACGCTCGCGATTGTTACCATCAAACTTGATACCAAGCTCGGTAGCAGTCGCTGCCATCTCTACCTCAGTCGCCTTGGTTACATCAATACCAGTACGATCTTTGATCTCTTTCACATAATCTATCTCTACCCATTCGTCAGCCAGATCAAAGGTGTGTCCGCGCGTGGTAAATTTCGTGGTACCAAACACCTCTTTGGCAATCGTTTGGTACATTTCTTTAATAAGCTCCATACCATCACGATAGTCTGCGTACGCCCAATAAAACTCCATGTTAGTAAACTCCTGCAAATGCTCCGGACTCGTACCTTCATTGCGGTATACGCGACCAATTTCAAATGTTTTAGGTAGCCCAGCCGCCATCAAACGTTTCTGCCAAAGCTCTCCGACCGAAATACGCATAAAGACATCAATATCAAAATCATTATGATGTGTCTTGAACGGCCGCGCTTCGGCACCGCCGGTTGTGAGCTCAATAGTTGGCGTCTCTACTTCCAAGAAGTTGTGCTCGGTCAAAAAGCGGCGGGTCACTTCCCAGAAATGGGCTTTTTTTGCCAACAAATCGCGCAACTCTGGATCAAGCAAGATATCAAGATAGCGTTTACGGTAACGTTCATCTTCATCCTTGATACCAAAGTGCTCAGTCGGTAAATTGGATAGCGCCTTGGTAAGGATGCGCCAATCAGAGGCAGCAACTGCTTCCGCGCCACGATTGGTCTGGAAAACCGTACCTTTTACTTCAATAAAGTCGCCGGGGTCAATAGCATCGTTAAGTAGATCAAAAAGTTTCAAACCGATCGCATCGCGAGAGAAAAAGACCTGCAGCCGACCGGTGCCATCAAAGATATCAGCAAAAGCAGAACCGCCATGGCGTCGCAATGCTATGATACGTCCCGCTACCACACATGCGGCTTCGTCATCAGCAAGCGCTTCAAAGTCATCCAGGATGGCTTTGATGGTATGCGTTCGCTCAGTCTTAGCGGCATACGGATCCATGCCAGCTGACTCCAAAATGGCGCGCTTGCGCAACCGTTCCTCTTTGATTTCTGCTTGTGATGACATAATACGACTATCGTAACAAACATACAGCGCGCCGACAACGTAGTTGTCGGCGCGCTGTATGCTTTGCCTTAACTTTATTCAACACTCAATACCGCGTACTTCTGCTTTCCATTTGGTGTTTCAAACTGGATCTCCTCGCCCTTACCCTTCCCCATGAGCGCCTCACCGAGTGGTGAGAGATATGAGAGCTTGTGTTCTTGAATATTGGCCTCCTCCGCTCCTACTATAGTGTAACAAATGCTTCCTTTCTCACTCGCCTTCTGAATGCAGACCTTAGAACCAAGACCGACCACATCACCCTTTTGATTACCAGCAACGATCTTTGCTTCTTTAATGGTCTTCTCCAAGTGGGCAATGCGCTCTTCAATGGCAGCCTGCATGTCGCGAGCCTCTTGGTACTCAGCGTTCTCGGAGAGGTCACCGAGGCTACGCGCGTACTCGAGTGATTCTGCAACCTCCTTGCGTCGTACTGTCTTCAAATGTTCAAGCTCCTTTTTCAACTCTTCAAATTTTTCTTTGGTCAAAAACGAGTGTGTATCATTCATATCAAGTTTGGTTTATTGGCTCCAATTATACAGAGAAACGGGGTCTGGTCAATCATACCGTTTTTCCACAGGTACAGTGCTATAGCGGTGACTATTCATCTGCCTGCAGGTAATCGGGATGATGTTCGTGTATCCAATCCATAACCCTTCCCATCACGGTAGTTGCACCCAGATGGTTAGTGTACGGGGCATGTTCCATAAGCAGGATAAATGCATAACGTGGCTTTTCATATGGCCAATACCCTGCCGCCCAAGAGTTGAGGTATGACTTACTGAAATCTAGCTCAGCAGTACCGGATTTGGCAGCAATACTGACATAATTTTTCTCCAAAGAACGGGCGGTACCGCCATCGAGCGTTACTGTTTTACGCATACCTTCCTGCACGATTTGCAGATAATCTTGGTTGAGATGCAGATCTGTTGATGAAGCACTCGCCCCAAGCTCCAATTGCGGCGTGAGCAAATAGCCGCCATTTGCCAATGCCGCATACGAACGTAACATCTGCAACGGTGTAGTCAAGAAACCATACTGACCAATAGCAGTGTAGTACGTATCACCCAAACGCCAGTCTTCATCAAACAATTCCTGCTTCCATGTCGGACTCGGCACAACACCGGACTGCTCATTGGCTAAAGCAATACCGGTAGAAGAACCAAGGCCAAACATATGGAAATATTTGTCCATCTTATCAATACCGAGTCCCGCCTGATCTTCAAAACCACCACCAATGATGTAGAAGTACACGTCAGAAGAAAATGCAATGGCTTCGCGCATGGTCATAGCACCTTGTGCGCGCCAGTCGCGAAAGATGGATGGCTGACTCGGTGTGTATGGATTCGGCACCACGATCTGACCTGTACTCACAATGATCTTATTTGGGTCGATCACTTGTTCGGCTAATGCACCATACGCAACAAAGGGCTTCACGATTGAACCAGGCGTATATACGCCAGCCAATATCTTGTTAAGAAATGGCAGCCTGACATCTTCGTTGTATTGCTTTATCAGCGCCACATCATCACCATCAGCCATGACTTCCGGGTCGTAAGATGGGAAGCTGGTCAATGCCAATATTTCCCCGGTATGTACATCCATAATGGCAGCTGCACCACTGCGTATGTTGGCCTCCTCGCAAGCTGCTTCAATAATGCTATACATCGCTTCAGAAAGTTCTGCATCAATGGAAAGATGGAGTTCGGTACCGGGAGTGGCACGCTCAACGGCATGCTCTGAGAGAACATCGCCCTTAGCATCAACTTCAACGAGTTGCTTACCGTTAACGCCTGCCAGCTGATCATTGTAGGTACTCTCAATGCCATTACGCCCTACATATTCCGTACGATAATAAAAGCCTTGCTTGTCTTTCAATGGGTAACTTACATACCCGACGATTTGCCCCAGACCAGCACGGTCAGTGTACGCCCGGTATGGAAAGCTGCTGTCATCTCTGGTTCCGATCTCGTTCCAGGCTAGCAGCTCACCATTGCGGTCATACACAACACCGCGTTCGGCAATAAGCACATCTTGATCAATATGGTTACGTTCACTCTGGGCGCGATACGATGCACCTTCGACCACTTGCATCAAAAAGATCTTGTGAAAAAACCACAGTGCAATAAGCGCAAAAATGACCGCCACCACGTATACATTACGTGTGGTCAATGGCAATTCGAGTCGACCTTCCATGCGCCCTTGATTAAAAGCGGACACATTGGCCGCGTCAAGGAATATCTCGTCGACATCAACTTGTTTCTTCTTCTTGCGGAATGAGAACATGCTACCTAGTATAAAATGAAAAACGCGGTCGTACGAGTTCTGCCGAAAAACTTAATATCAAAGCACCAAAAGTATAGTGCGGCCACGTAGACGTTGCCAACAAAATATCGACAATAAATGCTGCAAACAGTATCTCCCACCACCCCCAGCGCAACACGTACAGGAATACTGCCAACATCAGTACCACGGCTGGTACAAAAACGCCAAACGCACATAGCGCAAGAAAAACCACCCATCTCATATTTCTTCAATGGTGGTTGTGGCTGATAGCGTTGTGGTCGCTGTGGAAGTAGCGCTTGGTATGACATCATGCACGATGTACGTCTGCAGCCGCTGTCGAGCAGAAGCAACCGTATCACGCAGTGTTTCCATAGTAGGAACTGGGGCAGGAGCACTACCAATACGTACATAGCGTAATGCTTGCACAGAAACCGGTATCGTCACATAAGCGGATTGCACCGGCTCGGTGGCAATGGAAGTGACGTTGCTGATACGACCGATATACCCTGCAGCAAAACCCGGCAAAATAACCGGGTCACCAACAGCCAACGCGACGCCTTGCGGTACGGACAATTTCAAGACCCCATTCCCCTGCCCTTCACTCTCGGCATACAACTGTGGGCCTACAATGTAGGCATTAGTATGTATACCAGGGGTGCTAAAGAGTGTTATCACTGCACTATTGGCAAACACCGCTTCAACTGTACCGATCACGACCTCGGCACCAACGTACACCGAGGCACCAACCGTAACACCATTATCCTTACCAACGTCGACCACCAGAACATCATACGGAGTATAAGGTGGTCTGGCGATGATGTTCCCCAAGACCAATGGTGCACCCGCTGCTCCAACCGTATTCCGAATAGCTTGTAGCTCTGTTTGTGCATAATCACTGGCTGCGAGTTCGGCACTCTGGGTGGTAACTGTATCGCGCAGTGTTTCAATTTCAGAAACCAAAGCTGTTCTATCTTGCCAATATTCTGGAAACGTAAGCGGTGTTTGTGCCAGATGACCCCATACAAAAGCTAAAAGCAACACGGCACCGGAAAATACTCCGGCAAAAAGAGCCGGAAACAAAAACCACAGCAACACAAGGCTGCCTCCGGCAGCCACTAACTTAAACAGTCGACTACGTGAGTTGTGTCGTGAGTTCTCCTTCGTTATCGATGAGTATGTCTTCATAACGATCAAGATTTTCCAAAATTATACCCGTACCGCGCACTACCGCCCGCAGGGGATCAGGTACAACAATGACCGGCACCTGGATGATTTCTTCCAGCAGTTCAGCCAGGCCCGGTATGAGTGCCCCACCGCCGGAAAGATGAATACCACGCTGCATAATATCAGCCAAAACTTCCGGCGGTGTTTGCTCCAGAACGCCACGTACTGTTTCAACCAAAGTATCAACAGCTGACGAGATGGCATTACGAATGTCAGTGTCTGTAACGACCACCTCGCGCGGTAAGCCAGTAACCACATCACGTCCACGGACTACCATTTCTCGCATGTCATCACCAGATACAATCATAGCCAATTTGATCTTAGCCTCTTCAGCGGTTTTTTCTCCTACCAATACTTTAAACTGGTCACGAATATACGACACAATAGCCGCGGTCAGGTGGTCACCTGCCAAACGTAAGTTTTTAGCAGTTACCATACCGCCTAGGGAGATCACTGCCATATTAGCCGTACCACCACCAATATCTATGATCATGCTCCCGGTAGCTTTTTCAATCGGCAACTTAGCACCGATAGCAGCGGCCAGTGGTTCATAAACCAAAAAGACGTCACGCGCACCTGCATTACGTGCCGCATCGCGGGCTGCACGCATTTCTACATTCGTAATACCACACGGCACACCAACAAGTACACGAGGAGCAACGATTGTTTTCACCTCACCACGCACTTTGTTAATCAAGTAACTGAGCATTTCCTCAGTCACTTCAAAGTCAGAAATAACACCCTCGACCAATGGTCGTACCACATCAATGTGTGCCGGGGTGCGCCCCATCATGGTCTTTGCCGCATCGCCAACAGCTACCAATTGGCCGGTTTTCTTATTGAGTGCAACTATTGTTGGTTCATTGACGACAATACCTTTCCCTTTTACATACACCAAGGTATTTGCCGTTCCAAGGTCTATACCGATATCGGTAGACACCGAATCCAAAACATCGTGGATTTTTTTTCCCAACCAAGTCATTCGTGCATTGTACTATGCGTTCCGCGAAACACCAAAATCAGCAAATAATTCTTCCTCCGTAAGCTGACGCACTTCACCAGTAGCGCGCGTTACCACCTCCAACAAGCCTTCATCTTTAACCTTTTTGGAGACAACCACGCGGTATGGAATACCGATCAGGTCACTATCAGCAAACTTCTCTCCCGCTCGTACTTCACGATCGTCATACAACACTTCCACGCCTGCGGTAGTGAGATTATCATACAGACCATCAGCCCAATCTCGTACTTCACTGTCTTCGAGATTCAATGCGACCAAGTGTACGCTAAACGGTGCAATTTCTTCCGGCCATACCAAACCATTTTCGTCACTCAGACTCTCAGTCACTACACCCATCAAGCGAGCTGGTCCGATGCCGTACGAACCCATGATGACAGGATGTTCGTCACCTGCCTCATCTTTAAATGATAAGCCGAGCGCGTCAGAAAAGCGTGTACCCAAAGAAAAGATGTTTCCTACCTCCGAAGCTTTTTCCTGTGTCAAATCGTTTTTGGTAACCCCCAAGTCAGCCAGCACCTCATCTGTGTAAACCTCCTCATTGATTGCTATTCCCTTCTCGCGATTGACGTAAATAATGTCTTCACCAGCATCGGTTACTGTTTGATACTCGTGCGAGTATTTAGAGAATACACCACCGGACGCAAACGTTTTGAAAGTTCGGTCACCCAAGCCAACGCGCGCAAAAACATTTTCGTATGCCGTGGCCATAGTGTTGTAGAGTTGATCATGTTCTTCCTGACTCTTGGCAAACGAGTACAGATCTTTCATGACAAACTCACGCGTGCGCATCACGCCACTTTTGGCGCGAACTTCATTGCGAAACTTTGTCTGGAACTGATAGACCATTTGCGGAAGATCTTTATAGGAGTTGATGTGATCTTTCATCATGCGAGTGATAGGCTCCTCATGCGTAAAGCCAAGCCCCAAAGGTGAACCATTTTTTAATGCGGTCTTGAACCACACGTCTACAACCTCGTCATCCCACCGGCCGGTTGCCTGCCAGACCGCCGGGTCCTGTAAACCGGTCATGGTAATTTCTTGGCCAGCAGCTTTGTTCATTTCGTCACGAATAACCGCCACGATGTTGTTAAAAACTCGCAAGCCTAATGGCAAAAAAGCATACACACCGGCCATTTCTTTATGAATGTACCCAGCCCGAATGAGAAGCTGTGCATTTTTTGATTGTTCATCAGCCGGTGCTTCGCGCCGTGTTTTGGTAAATAGTTGTGATTGTCTCATAGGGAGTGAAATTAAAATTAAGAATCTGGACGCTGGGCGTCTATTTATTCACTGACCCCGAAGGGATTTCTCAGACAATACCTATGCATATCCGTTCATTCTATACAAAAATTCAAGAATTAAAAGAGCTTAATAATGTCATGATATGTAACCACGACCATCAGAAGAATGAGGAGACCAAAGCCGATTGCATTAAGGCGGGCAACCCAGGTTGGGTTGATCGGACGACGTGTAAATGCCTCAATGAAGACAAAAAGGAGTCTGCCGCCATCAAGTGCCGGAAATGGCAGTAAGTTAATCACCGCGAGGTTAAGCGAGATCATGGCTGTAAACATGAGGAGTGATACCAGACCAATTTGGGCAGCATCTCCAACCATACCGGCAATACCAATCGGTCCGGCCACATCTTGCAGGCCGCCATGTCCGGTAAAGACACCCGCTAAAAACTGGCCAAAACCAACCGTGATCGCAACAAGCATTTGCCAAGTGATCATCGTTGCTTCTTTGAGTGCACCAATGAGTGAATAGTGTGCGATTTCACTCATGCCAAGACCAATACCAACAGCTGGACGCTCTGGGTCATCAGAGATCAAACCGACATGTGGTGTCATGGTCACTATGCCGGTCGTATTACCAAGCTGGTACGTCACCACCATTTCGTTGGTCGATCCTTCCGTCAACGTACGAAACGAGCTTGGGGTTAACGCCGTGATTGTTTCTCCTCCGGTTGTCACTCCAGTGATTGCCGCACCAACAGGAAGTCCTGCTGTTGCCGCCGGACCATCTGCCAAAACTTGTGTGACCACTAGCTGTGCGTCGGAGATGGCAGAAGTCTCGTCGACAATGGTCGGTACTCCGACCATAAACACAATCAGGTATACAGACCACGCAAACACTACGTTCATGGTCACGCCAGCCAACAATACTGCCGCTTGTACCCATTTAGACTTCCCGATGAATGAGCGTGCATAGGAATGTTCGTTGGCATGTTCACCGGTCATCAAGGAGTCTTCACCAAGAATACGTACGAAGCCACCGATCGGTAGTGCGTTCAAGGTGTACTCTGTCTCCCCTATTTTCTTTCCATAGAGTTTAGGTGGAAAACCGATACCGAACTCATCAACCTGCATGCCCGTTTTTTTGGCCACAATAAAATGCCCCCACTCATGCACCAATATAAGCACAAACAGTACGAGCAGGAATAAAAAGACGGACATCATTTCTTGATCTCAATTTCCTTTTTGGTAAAAAGTGCTTCAAGTCCAGTATTCATACCATCAACTGTCTTTTGTGCATTTTCCTTGGCGGTGAACTTTTCATCCTCACTCAAATCACCTGCCTTTTCTTGTTTATCGAGCTCTTTCATTATGTCATCACGCACGCCACGCACCCGAACACGAGCCTCTTCCAATTTGCTCTTCGCCAATTTAAGAAGTTGTTCACGGCGGTCACTGGTCAATTCCGGAAAAATCACGCGTAAGCCAGACGAGTCGGTTGCGATGGAAACACCAAGGTCTGCATCCTTAATGGCACGCTCCAAGGCTGCTACTTGTCCGACGTCCCATGGTGCGACACGCAAGGTACGCGCATCTTCAATACTGACAGAACCAACCTGATTGATCGGCATCATTGAACCATAATTATCAACCCTCACTCCATCAAGCAAAGCAGGCGCGGCCTGCCCAGTACGAATACCGGAATACTCGCGAACTAACCATTCTTCAACCTCTTTTAAACGTGTTTCAAATGTTGCAAATTCCATATGTATACATGATAACACTCTCAATACATGCGCTCAATATCACCATGAGAGCGCAGCCCATTCCAAAAGCATCTTTTTGGATGCGCCAGTTTGATCTTTATGGGTAGCTAAACGTAATCGTACGTGACTTGGTACCGCACTGTTTTGTACCAGGGCGGAAAGTTCCTGATTCATCCACGTTGCATCTTTCTTCTTTGCTGCTGCAGCTATGCGCGACAATCGGTCAGCTAGGGCCAGCGGTACCAAGTCGCTGGTCAGTACAGTCTCTGTGTTTGTAGTGTGAATCAGTACCCGTGATCGGACAGTTGGTAGCAATATCGAATCATCTGGCAATAAAACAAAAAACACTGTTGTTGCCGGTGGTTCTTCTAGAATCTTCAGAAGTGCATTTTGCGCTTCTCTGGTCGCCTGCCGGAACTGCAGCACACAGCTTAAAGTTGATTCGGTAACTGGTTGTTGATAAGCGACCGCTATCACCTCATGTACTGTGTCTATGCCAAGACGTTCTGCAACAAACCAACGGACGTCTAACGACTCATGCTGTACGGCCTCGGGTAGTACAGCCTTATCGAGTAATGGAGAAACAAACACTTGCGCATGCATGGCTTCATTATGCCATGGTGCTTGCACGCTTGTCGATAATGGTTTTGATGACACGTCTGAGGTAGTGCTCAAATGTTTCCTGCATGTCGTGAGTCATTCCCTGCTCGTATCGCCAACCGTTCATATAATCCGTCACACTTTGCCTTATTTCAGGCGTTGCACCCTCAAAACGACCAGAGATAATGGCGTTCATTGGTGTATTACGCATCTCTTGGTACAGCGGGTGATCAATGCCGTGTGGCCCCGTTCCAAAAACACCACTGCTATGGAAAAGTTTCCATTCACTTAATAGTTGCGCGAGACCAGAGGTTATCTGTTCATTCATAAGCGGGTCGCTTTTTTGTTTTTCCGTATCGGGAGAAGGCGTAGGTTTTGGCGTTGATTTGGCAGAAGCCCGTGCCATAGCAGCTACTGAGCCTCTTGGTGCTTCACCGGACATAACTATCGGTTGTTGGGTAGTCTCCGCTACTTCCGACTCAGGCTGTTTGTGTTCCTCTACGTCCAATTGAGATGCCTCCTCGACAGCGGATATATGCTCCTCGTCGTTGTCATGAGATAATTTGGTTGCTGGTTCTTGTGTAGTAGAGGTTTCCTCAACCACCGTTTTAGTCGCCGGTGTCGATACGACTGGTGTAGCAGGAGGTGTTGGGGTTGCTGGTTCTTGTGCTTTTGGTGGCACATGAAGCAATGGCTCTACAGCGGTGTAGGCCTTTTCTAAACGTTCCATGCTTGTCATTAATGTTTGACCACCAGTAACCGCCGCCTTCATGGCATCGAGTAATGCCGCCATGTATTCGCGCCCCACAGCATTGTCGACGTCTATCAAATTAACCGGGTTACCAACTGCCGTGTTCACCGTTCGTTTGATCTCGGCGATACGCGCCTGCGCTGTTTGCGTATCTGTGACTCCACCAGAAGCTGTAGGATTTTCTACTTCGTTGACAACTGCAGGCTGCGCAACGACACTCTCGGATGTTGGCATGACCGATGCAGCAGGAGGTGTTGGGGTTGCTGGTTCTTGTGCTTTTGGTGTAATCGAGACTGGTACCTCCGGCTTTTCCTTTGCGGTTGGAGCAGTATCAGCAACGCTTCGTATGGTAACCGGCACCTTACGTACTGTCGCAGGTGTCGTACTGGCTGCACGCCATTGTGGGACCGGACGAATACGCCCCATAGTTGGCATAGTCGACGCACGTTTCAGTTCTTCTGAAACATCAGTCGGCTGTTCGGTTACCACTTCAGCCTTTGGTGCACTATCTGTAGCTGGAGCTTCCGCACCAACAATTGCAACACCCAATGGTTGCACAAACAACTGGAGCTCTTCTAAAAGTTCCGGTTTGTGTGCAGTTTGATATTCACAAACAATATCGCGAATATCGTCCTTGGTTTCATCATCAAGTGTACTGTGTCGCACCATCTGCAAAAGCCCGATGATTTGTGATTCATCAGCAACATCAAATTGCCGTGCGTTCGAAGAACCAAGAACATTTCCCTTCATACCTGTAGTATACAGCACCAGCGGCGGGCATAGCCCGCCGCTGGTGTTGTAATCTGTGCATTACTTTTCCGTTTCCTCGAACAATTCCAACATCTCTTGTTTAAACGCTACCGTTTCTTCCTGCATAATCGATTCAAACTGTGGGTATTGGTCAAATAAGTGTTTGAGCAAAATATCAGCTGAAGGTTCGTCCTCCAAATAATAATCGAGTGCCTTGAGTTGCTCATCATTGAGTTCCACCATGAGCTTGGTGAGTGCGCTCTCTAGTAAAACTGTGCCAATTTGTGAAATAAATTCATCCTGTTCTTCGGGCAAAAGTGCATCAAACCCAATGGCTGAAATAATATCTTTATTTAGTAGCTCTTGTGTATCCATTGTCATAAATTCATTTTATTATTTCAACCAACCTTGAGCGGTTGCAATATCCCGAGCAGCTGTATCAAGCATACTTACATTCAACGTGTCACCGGGGTAAATGAGTCCAGCAGTGGGACCACGAAACCCAACAGCACTGCGAAATGAATAATCTGCATTTATCTTGTCTCGCAATAGATCTATCAAAGCCTGCAGGTGAGAGGGATCTACTTCGCGAAAGACTGCTGGTTGGTCAACAGGTGCCTTGTCTCCTTCCATCAGGTCCCAAAAGTTCTCACCTGCTCGTACATGATGTATCACATCTGGCGTTGGGGTTGGTGCGGAAGGAACAGCCTCATGTACTGGCGTTGGGGCGCTTGGCGGTACCGGCTCGTGTGGAGTCTCTGTATTAACCACCGGAGCGGCGTTGAAATAGGAATCAGCTGCTAGTCGGCCACCCATGCCTCCTAAAATTGCTCCAATCACTCCAGCAACTTCCTTTCTTCGTTCACTGGTGTCGACCTTAGCCATTGCTTCAATAAGCTCGGCTCGTCTGTTTTCCAAACCATTAGCATCAAGGGCACTTGCCGACTTAGTAAAGAGATTATCACGCCCCCTCACCGCTCTCCCTGTAAAAGCTTTACCATACCCCCAACGCCCCAGTAAACCACCCGCAACACCCCCACCAATACTTGCCAGTGCTGCAACACCGCCAGCCAATCCGCCACTTGCTAAACCGACCAAACCATACACTCCGATACGAGCAGCCATCGCCGGCTTACTCTTCATGATTGCCTTCATTGTCTCCAGTGTCTTAAACTTTGGACTATTGGCAATTGCCTCCTTCTGGGCCAGATTGCGCTCTTTCATGCGATTGATTGCTGTCGCATAATCAAGTTGTGAGAGGTACCTCTTATATAGGGCAGATCCCTCAAACTTGTCACCTCGTCTTTCTTCAACCATTTTTCGAGCCAACTCGATGTAATGCTTTTGTGCGGATGTTTCTGCATTTTGCAGATCCTGTAGCTCTGTCGGCAGCTTAGCGCGAATACCAAACAATTCACGAGTAAACGTCTTCGAAGAGTTCCACACGCTCTTAAGTTTACCCTCGTACAACGACTGGTAGTGCCGTTGGTATGCAATATTGAATTCATGACTGAGTCGCTGCGCCTCCTTCCGTGCTTCCAACCACTCCGCGCGCACCTGCTCCTGTACTTCGGAACGTGGTCGTCTACCTTCTGGTTGATCTGCATCCCCTTTTTCAGGCGCGGCATCACTATCCAATCCTGAATCTATATTTTTATCAACAGGACCAAATACATTAGCAAACTCTGGAGAATTAGGGTCCCAAGCATCATGCGGGTCACTAACAATCATCTCGTTTTCTGGCGACTGTTCAGTAATCGCTACCCGATCAGCCTGTTCCTGATCTAACGGCTCTTTTGTCCAGGTACCAGCAATGGCTGGGTGGGTCGGTTCTGCAAAACCTGTACCGACCGCTGGTTCGGCATAGGTTGCTGTTAGGGTTGAAGGGTTCTCCTGCCCCTGGCCACCTCGCTCCGCTGCACCAGTTATTTTTTCAACACCATCCTGTATATACGTAGCAGAATGTTGTACCCGCTCGAGTAACTCGCTTCGATTTGCTTCGTCTGCACCAGAAAGCTCTTGTAGTTGCCTGCGTAATAATCGCTGACGACTTAATACTCGTGCCCGCAGTTGTAACAATTCTTTGTCTTCTGGCGTTTGACCAGCACTACCGTAGTGAAATAACGTATTAATGTCGATTCCTTCAAATAACTTTGACGCTGACAACACTTCCGCCTGAGTTGCTTCTGAGGTATCGGCTGCCAACTCCTCCTGTTTGATTTTATTTTCGACACTTACTTCTTCCATAATACGTAATTGTTCTTCGTTACTAACCTGGGTTTCAGTTTGTACCTCACCCGTTACGACAACTTGTTCATCTGTTTCTGCAAAGCTATCACCATACATGAGCTCAGTAGCCCAATTTTGTAATTCATCAGTAAATTGGTTGAGTTCTTTAAAAGTCCTTTCAATATCAGCACGTTGTCTACCCCGCGTATCAGATTTGTTTATATCAATCACGGAAAGTTCATTTAGCTTCCTCTCATAGATTGACATCAACATTACTACACGGTCGTATTTTCGCTCTGCTTCAGCTAAAAGCTCCTGCTCATCTGGCCGGCCATTTGCAAACGCCTGGATTTCGGCAATTTGTTTGGCTGCAAATTGCTTCTGTTCATATCCAGCTTGATATAACTGCTCCAATTCACTGTGCAGTTCTTCTGCAGGCGATTGGTTCGATGCACTTTCTGGAGTTTGATATATTTTTTTACCCTCTGTCATGTTCATGATCGCCTCTAATTATATACCACTCTCTAGTGAACTAAACGGGCTGTCAGCAACGAGTTCGGACTGTGGTTTTTGGTAGCGTTGCTCAATCTCTTGCTCAACCTCTGCGCGCGGGCGGCCATAGCGGGCCATACTGTGTGCAATGAGTTCCGGTACACGGGTGTAGTCGACCTCTGGCGGCGGCATAGCGGCCAAGCTAAACGGCCGGGTCGGTGTGCCGTTGGCCAAGACACGTGCGTACGCATTGTAGTTTGGTACATTGATCAGATCGTGTGCGTTGAAAACAGGCTCAAATTGGTGAGCTAATGCATCTGCATCCTCCGAACCAACTCGGAAGGCAGTTAGTGACCCGACGTTACCAAAGACTGCATCACGGATATTGTCGTCAAGTTGAGCAATGAATTGGTGCGCGACGGTCAGCCCAAGCTTGTACTTGCGCGCTTCCGAAAGAATAGAGGCAATGGATGGAGTTGATACGTTTTGGAACTCGTCAATATGGAGATAAAACGGTGGAAAATTACCGCCCGGCGTATCAACTCGCGATAGCGCAGCCATCAATATCTTCCCGACGATGATCATGCCAATCAGGTTGGCATTGATCTCTCCCAGGCGACCTTTGGATAGATTGACCAACATGATCTTCCGTGAATCCATGATGTCACGAAAGTTGAAGGTGGAATGTTGCTGCCCGATAATCGGACGCATATAGTCGTTAGCAGTAAACACATCAAACTTAGAAACAATGTACGGTACAATGTTTTCAAGTGACGCCTCTCCACCAGCTTTGGTGGCTATCTCTTTCCAAAATTGTGTCACCACCGGATTACGAGCTTTTTCAAGCTTCTGTCGGCGATACTTCGCATCGCTCATCACACGACTAATATCCATCAAGGTATTACCACTCTCCGGATCTTCCATCACCAGCAAGGTGGCGTTACGGAAGTACTGTTCAAACATTGGCCCCATACTCTCCGGGTTGGCACCATAGAGCTTTTGAAAAATAGAAAAGAGCTCGTTGACCACAAACGTCTTCTGTTCAGGCTTGGCCGGGTCATACTCCAACATGTTAAGTCCGACTACCTGCTCCATATTGGCTGGGTCGAAATAGATCACATCATCCAAACGTTCTAGGGGCACAGCCGCCAAGACATCTTCGATGTCGGTTCCGTGTGGGTCGATCATACACACGCCCGCTCCCGCCAAAATATCTTGGATGATAATGTTCTTCATAAACACTGACTTACCAGTACCGGTCTGTCCGATAATGTAGAAGTGGCGCAAGCGGTCTTTGTCGGTCACAAAAATCTCCTTCTCAACGCCACGATGCTTATTGATACCGAGCAAGGTGCCTTCATTTGGCATATCGGTTGGTGCGGCAGCTGTTTTTGCGGCACTCTGCTTGAATTGCGGAGAGCTTACCTCGCCGTCGTTCGGGAAGTGGATCAAGGTTGCTAATTCGGAAATAGATAACGGAAGTGTGTCACCTTTGATGAATTCACGAAAAGAGAAAGCCTTGAGCTCACGCTTCAGGGCGGCGCCCACAGGGCGCCGCCACGAGAGCTTGTTACTCTCTACCTCTTCAAATTGATTAAAGGTGGCCTCAACCTCATGCAGTATTTGTTTGGCGCGATGTTCTTTTTCAGCCGAAACAGCAATGCGAATGTTCGTTTCTAAAATTGGAGCGCCGATCTTACTCTCAAATAATTCTAGAGCTTGGTGGTCCGGGTCGTGTGGATCTTCGCCATCTTTTTTCTTGGTAATAAATACTTCTTTGAAAGTGCTAACCAACTCACCACTAAGGCTATCACGGCGAATAGCCTCATGCTTTGGCATCCCCTTATTGATACGTTTGATGATGCCGCGATAGCGATCAACATAATCATGTTTTGGTGTGCGAATACACACCTGCAACGCTGCCCCGCCGCCGTCACGCTCAATCTTAGAAAACGCATTGAGCAACACCGCGAGAGGATCATTCTTAAAATCTTCATCCATACGTAGTGGATAAATGGGGTGTTTTTTTAATTCACCAACCGACACAATTGAGGTACCACTTGGAACAAAAATGTTGTAGTCGTGAAGCTGCGGGGTTAAAACTGCCTTGGGAAAGAGTGAGAGAATTTGTTTTTCGAAGAGATTTACAAACTCATTTGGCACCGCTACATAAAAAATAATGTCATCGCTTTTATTGGAAACCGCTATCTCCAGCACAAAGTGCTCTCCACCCTTTCCATAACCCACCCCTTGCATACCCGCATAAAACTGTTCCATCAAGGCCACCAACTCACCAAACTGCTTGGTATTATCTTCGTTTTTATATTGTGGCAAAGCCACTTCAAAGAGTGTCATATGGAGGACTTGCCACGGTGGCACACCTTCCTTCAAGTCTTGCATCTGCGCTCCCTCGCGGATATGTGCGATAAGCTCACGGTGTACATCGTCGATAATGCTAGCATCATCCAATCGTTCCAAAACGGACAGCGCATTACGAATGCCTTTTTCTTGTGCGATGGTTACAAGCTCAGCGACCTTATCAGCAGCTGCGGCTACCACTTCGGTATGCGCAACAACCTCACTAGCAGAAAGCTGATGCTCATTGCTCAGTACGGCGTTAGGTGTAAAAGTGCCGTATTCAAAGAGTTCTTGCTTCCCAGCCACCTCCACTACCGGCTTTTTTACTTCCGGATTATGCACGGTGAGTTCGCGCTCGCGTGACGCTATGCGCTCACGCAAATAGGCAATCTCCTCTTGGGGAGAGTTGAAACGTTGTGGAAAATTCTCGGGCATGTTGGTTATCCAATGAACACATGTGATAAATAAAACGCCATCACATCGTACATATATGGTACCTCTATCATACCAAAGCGGCGGGGCTTGTACCCCGCCGCCGTCCACATCCTCACATACTACCGTTTCGCTATTACTGCTTTCTTGTAGGTAGACAGATGCTCTAATGCCACTCCCGTCCCCTTCACTACACAAAAGAGTGCTTGGTTGGCTAGTTGTGCCTTCACACCAGTGCGGCGCTTCACCAGCTCTGGGAAATTGCGTAGTTGCGAAGTGCCTCCGGTCATAATGATGCCGTCGTCGATAATATCGGCAGCGAGTTCCGGTGGCGTCTCCTGAAAAACATCTTTGATCGCCTTCACCATCTCACGCAACTCTTTACCAATGGCTTTGACAATTTCATTGGTGCGCACCTCGGTCGTACGCGGCAAACCGGTCAACACATCAATGCCTTTTATCTCCATCGAGAGTTCTTCTTCCAGAGGCAGAGCCGAACCGATCTCTATCTTCACCTCTTCGGCCGTCTTCTCGCCAATCGCCAGGTTACGAGTCTTTTTTATGTAATCAATGATGGCTGCATCGATACGATTACCGGCGCACTTCACTGAGTTGGCGGCCACAATACCGCCGAGTGAAATGACCGCTACATCGATCGTACCACCACCAATATCGACGATCATGTGGCCTTGCGGTTCGTAAATAGGCACCCCGGCACCGATAGCAGCGAGAATCGGCTCTTTTACCACATACGCATTTTTAGCTCCGGCCTTCATGGCCGCTTCCACTACCGCACGCTTCTCGGTCGATGTTACACCAGCCGGCACTGACACCATGACGTCAGGTTTGAAAATCGAGAAACGACCCATCGCCTTCTGCAAAAAGTAGCGAAGCATAGCTTCGGTTACTCGATAATCGGCAATGACACCATCCTTCATTGGCCGATAGGCGCGAATACTCTCTGGCGTACGTCCAACCATACGTTTTGCTTCAGCTCCTACTGCCAACACTTCACTATTATTAGACACCGCCACAACTGATGGTTCATTGAGTACAATGCCTTGCCCGGGTACGTACACCAACACATTGGTGGTACCGAGATCAATACCAAGTTTTGGGCTAAAACGCGATAACATTCCCACTATCCTACAGTGTTGCGGGCAGGAGGACAACCTCTGTAGAGGCAGACCTATATGCTATACTCGACCTGCTATGAACGTACGAATTGAGGGCGGGAAAAAACTCGCCGGCACCATTGCCACCAACACCAGTAAGAACGGCGCGGTCGGCTTACTCTGTGCTTCACTATTGAACAAAAATACCACCACCCTCAAGCGCGTTCCGCGTATTGAAGAAGTTTTCAGACTCATTGAAGTGTTGCAAAGTATTGGTGTAAAGATCGACTGGCAAGACGACACTATGGTCATTACACCACCCGCTACCTTTGACCTTTCCACCATCGATCAAGAAGCGGCACGCAAAACACGCAGCATCGTAATGTTCATTGGGCCGCTCATCCACCATTTGCAAAAATTCTCCCTGCCACAATCCGGCGGCTGCAAACTCGGCAGCCGCACCGTACGTCCACACTTCTTTGCCTTGGAAAAATTTGGTGTGTCTATCGATACAACCGACTTATCGTACGAAATCAGTGTAGCGAAAACACAGCCTGCTGAGATCATTTTGTATGAATCTGGTGACACGGTTACCGAAAATGCACTGTTTGCTGCTGCGCTCACGCCATCCACCACAATCATCAAATACGCCAGTGCCAACTACATGGTGCAAGAAATTTGTACTTTCTTACAGGCGTGCGGCATAAAGATCGACGGCGTCGGCACCACCACCCTTACCGTCACCGGTCTATCTGAAATCAACACCCCGATCACCTATACCCTCGCGGAAGATCCAACCGACAGTATGTTCTTCATTACAGCAGCAATTGTGACCGGATCAGAGCTAACCATTACCCGTTGTCCAATCGAGTTTCTTGAACTGGAACTTCTCGTCTTGGAAAAAATGGGGTTGCACTTCACGCAGAGCGAACCATATATGGGTGAGAATGGTCAAGTTAAACTGGTTGACCTCACACTCAAAGAAAGCCGGCTTGTCGCACCACCGGAAAAGATACACTCACGTCCGTATCCGGGTATCAACGCCGACAACCTCCCTTTCTTTGCGGTCATTGCCACACAGGCGATTGGGCAAACACTCATTCATGACTGGATGTATGAGAAGCGTGCTATCTACTTTACCGAATTAGAAAAGCTCGGCGCTGATACTGTCCTGGCCGACCCGCACCGAATCTACATTACCGGCCCAACCAAACTGCGCGCTACTGAGTTGATCTGTCCACCGGCCCTTCGCCCGGCCACCATTCTTCTTATTGCCATGCTTGGCGCCGAGGGTACTTCTATTCTACGCAATATCTACTCCATCAACCGTGGCTACGAGAACCTCGTCGAACGCCTTCAGTCCCTCGGCGCCAGGATTGATTACTTAGAGGAGGTATAATGTACCAATAACAGCTGGTGGTGTGGTGACAGTGATTTCCTGCGCCCACCGCCCCAATAACCGCCCTCCGGAAATCAGTGCTGTACTTTTGCCCCGAGTTCGTTATACCTTTGGCCTTTGACCTTTTACCCTTTATACTAAGGTTATGTTCGTCATCGAGGTTATTCCTTTGGTTCGGGGAGCACAGATTGAATCGCTTACCTACTACAGTGCGGCCAATTACACTCCGGGCACTATTATTTCCGTGCCCATTCGTTCCAACACTAAGCGTGCCTTAGTGATCGGTTCCTCACCCGTTTCCACCGCCAAGACAGCGCTGCGTGCCGCCACCTTTACACTCAAGAAACTGCCGCCGCAAACTGTACATGCTCGCATTCCCGCCCTTATCATGGCACTGGCTGATGCGTTGACCAAGCAACTACCAGCCGAGCGCGGCGCTATTCTTTTTTCTCTCCTACCCAAAGAAATTATTACCGGTGAATGTGTATTACTTGATACGCCATTCAACCCAAACGAGGGGCCGGTTCAAACAGCCATCGTGCATGGTACCTATGAAGATCGCTTCCGTGCCTACCGCAGCCGCATCCGAGAAACCTTTGCGCACCGCGGCTCAGTGTTGTTTGTGGTACCAACCGCCGCTGACGTAGAGCGGGCACGTGCCTATTTGGAAAAAGGTATTGAAAACAGGATCATCACATTCTCTTCCGCTTACACCAAACGAAAGCTAAAACTTTCATATGAGCAGAGCGCAGACCTCTCGCATGCCAAACTCATTATTACTACTGCGACACATGCTTTTATTGATCGTCACGACATTACTGAGATCATTATCGACCAATCTCGTTCGCGCGCGTATAAACTGCGCACCCGACCGTACCTTGATATTCGTGACGCTCTGAAGGTGTCTGCCAAACTAGCCGGCCGTAATGTACTGCTCGGCGACTTGGTACCGCGCACTGAAGACGAATACTTACGCCGTGAAGATATCTACGCCACCGAAGAAGAAGTACCAAACCGCATCAGTTTTAACAGCGATTTTACCGTAGTCACTCACCTGCCGGACAAGTTGAAGTCGGAAACATTTTCGCTGTTGGCACCGGAGATGGCGGCGGCGCTTCGCGCCGCCGCCGCCGAGCGCACCAACACTTTCATCTATGCAGCCCGCCGCGGTATTGCACCGGTCGTCGCTTGTATGGATTGCGGATACATCTTTCGCTGTCCTGAGTCTGGCGCGCCGTACTCCCTTTTTAAGACAGTGAAAAATGGCGAGGAAAAACGTTGGTTTGTCGCTAGCGCCTCCGGTAAACGCATCAAAGCCGCTGATACCTGCGAACTGTGTGGTTCCTGGCGCTTGCGCGAACGCGGCATTGGTATTCAGCAGATCGAAGAGTACCTGAGGAGTGAATTTCCTAATATACCGGTGTACACATTCGATCACACAACTGCGACCACGTATCGCAAAGCCAAGAAGATCATCGGTGATTTTTATGAAAGCAAAGGAGCAATTTTACTTGGCACCGCGATGGTGATGCCCTACATCGAAACACCGATTCCATACAGTATGATCACGTCGCTTGATGCAGCTCGCGCCATTCCTACCTGGCGCTCTGATGAAGAACTTTTCTCACTCTTACTCTCCATCCGCGAAAAAACTTCTCACATGATGTACGTACAAACCCGTACCGAACCGGACGACTTACTTCGCTTGGCAGAAACCGGCAACCTGGAACAGTTTTATACCGAAGAACTCGCCTTGCGTAAGCAGCTCTCCTATCCCCCTTTCTTCACCTTCATTCACCTTACTTTTATGGGTACTGCAGCGACAGTGAGCGCTACCGAAGCGGAGTTAACAACACATTTGGAAAAATGGCAGCCACGTTTTTATCATGCACCGACAACTACCAGTGAACATGCCACCAAATATGGCTTGCTCCGCATCCCGCGCACACTTTGGCCGGACGAAGAATTGATGACCACACTGCGCACACTGCCACCGTACGTCCGCATTGAGATCAACCCCGACCGTTTGGTTTAAGCTGGAATAAAGTGATGGGCGGTTTTTGCTTCGCCAAAACCGCCCCAATCTGCTATAGTAGCCTTATCTATGGCCAAATTAGTTCCAGAAAATCATCCCGCACTTCACGCCATCGCTGAGGAGATAACTCAGGAAGAAATCGAAAATGGCACCGTGGCAAAGCTGGTGAAAGACATGCGGGCTGCTCTTAAGTCGTACAATGTCGAGGGGTTTGTTGCTGTGGCTATTGCCGCTCCGCAAATAGGCGTCGCTAAGCGCCTTTTCTTGGTGGAAGATCAGAGTGAAGACCGCGATTCACTACCACTGCTAATCGCTATCAACCCAAAAATAATCAAATCATCAAAGCGCACCCACGTGGTTGGTGAAGGATGCCTTTCGGTACCGGAGCATTACGGCATGGTGCGGCGGGCCAAAAACGTAACGCTCCGCGCACTGGATGAACATGGCGTCGAATACGAGCGCGGTGCCGGCGGCCTCTTGGCACAAATCTTCCAACACGAAACCGACCACCTTGATGGCACACTTTTTATCGACCGTGCCGAAGAAGTCATTCACAAAAGCGAGATGGACCATGACACCAAACGCGAAGCAAATCATGAATAACGCAAATTTCGTTTTTTTTGGGACACCGTATGTGGCGAGGGACACACTGGCTGCGCTGGTTGATGCAGGACACACACCATCGCTAGTGGTAACGAACCCAGATGCACCGCGTGGTCGCGGACACATTCTCACTCCTTCCGAGACCAAGGTATTTGCAGAAGCACATAACATTCCTGTTATCACTCCTGAAAAAATAGATGAAGCAACAATCGAACGCATTACCGCAGAAGACGCAACGCTCGGCATTTGTGTCGCCTACGGCTCTATCTTGCCGGAAAAACTGATCGAGAGTTTCCCACTTGGTATTCTCAATGTGCACTATTCCCTATTACCAAAGTATCGTGGTGCGACGCCAACCGAAGCTGCGCTGCTGCATGGCGACAGCGAAACCGGCGTGACCATCCAAAAAATGGTCAAAGAGCTCGACGCAGGAGATATTGTGGCCCAAGAAAGCACTGTGATCGGCGAAAGTGAAACCACACAAGAACTCCGCCCTCGTTTAATTGAAATTGGCAGTGAGCTACTTATCAAAACTCTACCGCGATACATCGACGGGTATATTGAAGCAACACTGCAAGACCATTCCCAGGCAACCCGTTGCGGCAAATTGAAAAAAGAGGACGGGTTGCTTGATCTGACTGCACCAGCAAAAGAAAATTGGAATAAATACCGCGCGTATAAAGAATGGCCGGGGACATATTTTTTCACCAATCGAAATGACAAGCAGGTCCGTATTAAAATAACCGAGGCAACCCTTCAAAATAATGAGTTTGTAATCAAGCGAATCGTCCCGGAAGGAAAAAAGGAGATGGCCTGGGAGCAATATTTTGGGTAAATAAAAAACCCTAAGAGTGCATATTTTATATGCGTACATTCCATAAATGTACCTCTTTGGGTTTTATTGATGAAGCAACGCATTCTCTATTAGAAAAGCTGCTTTAAAAAACTTATGTACGTGTTATAAGGCGACTGCGTTCAACGCTGCAGCATAACGCAATTCGTTTTCACGAATACGTTGCAGTGCCAACCTGCGCGCCTCGGGATATTGACGAACATGCATGATCGCATGCAATATGCGCTGCCGTTTTTTGCCACCACCCAACAGATACGAGTAGTAAACGGTGTCAAAATATGCAACGTCAGCTGTCACAGCCCGCCTCAGGAAATCCAACCTGCCCAGTTTACGAACAAGATTGTATTTACTAAGACCAGGCGGGCTTTTGATTGAACACCGTACCCCACGCAGCATGATGTCCACCTGCCTATAATCTCTTTGATGAACGGACATGGCACACCTCCTTTCTATTGACCATGTACTACATTGATACAATGTATTTAACAATATGTCAATATTAAAACAGCAGCAGTATTAACCCCCCCCCGCCACTGTTTTATTATCTCCCTATTTCCCCAAACGCATCATGTCTTTAATAACGCGACTGCCCTTGCGAAACATATTTTCACGCTTGCGGTTAGCTCGACGAAATTCTTTATCGAGTTCATCACGTACTTCATCAATTGCTTTTTCAAAACTCTCTTTTACCGTCTCTGAACGATATAACTTCCCCCCATTCCAAACAGTAGCTTCCAAACGACAAGTATCACCATTTTGGTGTGCAACCAATCGTTCAAACTCGATGTCCATTTTTTGATCGGTCTCATTACCCAGGTAGACCTCAATAGAAGTAAATTTTTGCTCAAACAACTGCTGCAAAGCATTGTCTGAACCCATATTTTTGAATTTATAGTTGATGGTTGTCATGTTGTATGACTAATTACCAGTAACGTCTTCTTATTATACACCATTAACCTCACAGATATTTCAAAGACAAATCATAGAGACAAGCTTATTTTTGACAGCCTGGACAATAATGAGTTCCACGGCCTGCACAACGTACCTTTTTGATAGTTTCTCCACAACGAACGCACGGCATTCCTTGTCTACCAAAAACCTGCAAATACTGCGTAAAATTTCCCTTGTTTCCAGTAGAATCAAGAAAATGCTGAAAGGTCGTGCCACCGACCTTAATAGATTCTTGAAGAATTGCACGCGCGGCGGTGCAAAGCGCCGCCGCTTCTTTTTTTGTCAACGTATTGGCTTTTCTCATTGGTCGTATGCCAGCACGAAAAAGCGCCTCATCAACGTAAATATTTCCCAATCCAGCCACAAATTTTTGGTTAAGTAAGGCCGCTTTGACCGTCGTTTTCTTTTTGCGCAAAGTATCAGTAAACCAGACGCAATCAAAATCATCAGCAATTGGTTCGGGACCAAAGCCCGCACGCGCGGCGGCGACAGCCGCCGCTCCAGCGATCTTCACATACCCAAACAACCGCATATCATTAAAATACAGACCTGTACCATCAGTAAAGGTAAACGCAATGCGAGTATGTCGGCCGGGCAATTCACGTACGTCGGCGGCGGCCACTTGATGGCCGCCGCCGATTAGCCCTTCATCACTCACTACAAAAAACTGCCCGGT
>QKBW01000045.1 GCA_003245875.1 Candidatus Kaiserbacteria bacterium | reverse complement strand
AATTGCCAACCAAATGGCCGTAGTGTTGGGGCCATCAGTTACGGTAGTGACCGCTTTAGGTGCATCTCATCCAGTGTTTACGCTTTTTATAGGATGGTTTTTGGCGCGTTACGGATCTCCTGAATATAAAATGGCACTCAGTAAAAATAGGCTCATACAAAAAACTGCCGCAATTTGTCTTGTGGCAGTTGGGACGGCCATAATGGCCTTTGGATAATTTTGTTTTACGAGAAGTAGGATTGTAATGTCCCTCGGCGTCGTATATCAGCTGTTGCGCAATGCACTGAACCACCGAACGGGTAGAAGTTTCTGAATGGAATAGGAATTGGTTCGAATCCGTGCTGCTTCAAAAGTGCAATCAAAGGCTCTTCATTCTCCTCAACAATAATGTGCTTTTCGTCGACTGTGAGAATATTCATGGTTAACCAGTCACTGGAGAAGTAGAGCGCTGAGTCATATGGTTTGACAGGTGCTGGGGCTTCAATAATCTCCCATGAGTCAAATTGAGCAGGGATCTGAGACCTTTCCACCCAAGAAGGGTTTATCATGAGTTTTCCAGGACCAAGCGGCACTATAGTGGTGTCTATATGCATTGGGTGCTCATCACCAAACTCAACTTCATGTACAGAGAAATCATCGTCAAGATGACGACGTACCCATTCGATACCCATAGCGTTGGTAACGTTACTTTTTTGCACAAAAATATCTTTTCCAAAACGTACGAAGTCCGCAGCATCAAATGCTACTTCGTTTTCAGAAACCACAAACTGTCTTACGCTATCAATAGTAGCTTGCTCTGGGCTATAACCAGCATTATAAAAGCGTTCGGACATAGTTGCCTTCGGTGCAACCAACCAACGTGAACCATCCTTAAAATAATCTTCAATCAAGCGGCGATACGCATAGATTTCAAAATAACGTGCTCGCCATGCCATTGGGGCCTCAATAATGGTGTCACCAACAACCATCAACACATCACGTGGCATGGCTGCATACAACCCCTTACTATTCCACCAAGGTGTAGTGACTTCCTTACTAAAATCAAGAGTCTCGGGTCGTTGTACAGTAACACCCAAACTTTTCAAAACATCTGCTAGATTATCCAGTTCTTTTGATGCCTTTTCAATCATGTCATCCGGGAAAGGTTGTCCGCCGTATTTATCAAAAAACCATTTTGCGTGACTCGGTGTTGTTGCTGCCAATGCAGGATTCCATGTAGGTACCGTGGCATTTTCAACAGTACCCACAATTACTTCCTCCAAAGGATCCCATTCATTGCAAGACCACACGCGTTTTTTTCCTCCTTCTTGAATGTCTTTTGACATGTTCGGATTAAAGCTAAATTAACAAATCCCCATAAACGAAAAAACTTTACCAATACATAATGTATCATAGGGTAAACACCCTGTACGTTAGTTATGCAACAACTTGCTAAAGACTCAACACACAACAATTGGTCGCAGTTTTTGTTGGCTGTAGTTACCGTATTAACTGTCTCATCGATCATTGTCACCTTTTATAACACTATGGTACTCAGGAATTTTGTCGTCGTCGATGATCTTGATGAGGCTGTAGCCGAATAAATTATTATGGAGATTCTTTATTGTCCCTGGGACCCAGCAGTAAACATATTTTTTTCTTCAAACGTTCCACTTCTGATCCACTACTCGCATTTCATTGCAATATTTTCTGCTTTGGCAATGGCTTTGTTGATATTTATGAGCAACCCGCGATTGTTGGTTTCTCGCCTGTATCTAATCTTTGCTTTACTTTTCTCAACTTGGGCACTGCTTGATGTCTCTCTATGGGCCACTAACGACCCTGCGCTCGTGATGTTCTCATGGTCCATACAAGTGTTACTTGAACCATTGATTTATGCAATTGCCTTTTACTTGTTCTATCTCTATTTATATAGGCGGCCACCATCACTCAAAGCAAACATAACAGTAACCGCACTGCTGTTGCCGCTCATTTTGTTGCTCCCGACCATATACGATTTGCAAGATGTTCACCTGTCGACCTGTGAGGCGACTGAGGGACCGTTAGCAAAATATTATACATATTTTCTTAATCTATTTTTTGTTGCACTGCTTATTTGGTTTGGCAAAAAACGAATACCTCAGTTAGAAGTAGGAAAGCGTAAAATTGCCGTTCTGTTTGGTGCTGGCTTGCTTACATTCCTTCTTTCTTTCACCTCAGGAAACATCATAAGCAGTTTCACTGATAACTGGGTCATTAGCCAATATGGTCTATTTGGTATGCCGATTTTTGCATTTTTAATCGCATACAGCGTTGTTAGATTTGAAGCATTCCAAATTAAGGTTGTAAGTGCAAAAATATTAGTCGTTATACTTTGGGCTTCGGTTGGCTCATTACTATTCATTGATGCAAGCCTTCTCAACGTCACTATTGGTCTGACACTTGTATTTACAACTGTCGCCGGATATCTCTTGGTTAGAAGTGTCACACAGGAATTTCGACAACGGCAGCAATTGGAACGCCTGACCGCTGAACTTGAACACGCCAACGACCGACTAAAGGAACTGGACAAAATGAAGTCTGAGTTTGTGTCGATCGCCAGCCACCAGCTGCGTAGCCCACTCACATCTATCCGTGGTTACGCATCCATGCTTTCCGAAGGGAGCTTTGGAAAACTACCAGCACAGGCACAAGAAGCTGTCGATCGTATCAAGGAAGCAAGTCGTCTTATGTCATTGTCAGTCGAAGACTATCTTAACGTTTCTCGTATTCAGTCAGGCAACATGAAATACGAGCTATCAGATTTCAATCTCCGTGACATGGTCATGAAAATAGTGGCTGATATGCGCACCGAAGCAACGCATAATGGCCTTTCTCTCACGTTTAACGATACCCTCGGTGAAGTAGAAGGCCTTACGCATGCTGACATTGGAAAGACCAACCAGATCCTTCACAACCTCATTGATAATGCCATGAAGTACACACCAAAAGGAAGTATCTCGGTCCTAGTCTCCGCTTTACCAGAAAAGCGTATACTCAGGGTTGATGTCAAAGACACCGGCGTTGGTATGAAGCCTGGCACTATAGAGAAACTGTTTGAAAAATTCCGCCGTGCGGACAATGCAAACGGGGTCAATGTCAGCGGCACTGGGCTCGGCCTCTATATCGCAAGAAAAATGGCCCAGGATATGAAAGGGGACGTTACGGCATTTTCTCGAGGAGAGGGGACAGGCTCTACCTTCACGCTCACATTACCGCTAGTTGCCTAGTGGCATAGCATGCTACTATTTGTTACCATACAGGCATGAAAAAACGTCTTTTTACTGGTCTACAGCCATCTGGCGATCTTCACATCGGCAATTACTATGGTGCGCTCAAGCCATTTGTTGATATGTATGAGGCTTACAACAGCTTTTTAATGATAGCTGACTACCATGCCCTTACGTCACTTCGTGACAGTGAAGCATTGCATCAAAATACAATTAATATTGTTAAGGACTATTTGGCGGTTGGCGTTGACCCGGAAAAGGTGGTCATCTTCAGACAATCTGACAACCCCGATCACACCGAACTCGGTTGGATCCTTAACTGTATGGTGACAGTGCCGTTCCTCATGCAGGGTCACGCGTATAAGGACAAGGTAGCTAAGGGTATTGAGCCTAATGCCGGTCTTTTTACCTACCCAATGCTTATGGCGGCAGACATTTTGCTTTACGATACTGACGTAGTACCGGTCGGTGAAGACCAGCGCCAGCACCTTGAGTACACGCGCGAAGCAGTGGGTAAGTTTAATCGTGCTTATGGAGACGTCTTAAAAGAGCCAGAAACTGTCATTCTTGACGGGGTGGGGGTGGTCCCTGGCACTGATGGGCAAAAAATGAGTAAGAGCTACAAAAATACGATCCCACTTTTTGGAACAACAGAAGAGGTCGAAAAGTCCGTCATGCACATTGTAACCGACTCCAATGGTGAACGCCCAGAAAATGTCTACGCAATCCACCGTTTGCTTAAGTCTGCCGAAGAGCTCGACCCAATCTACGAAACATACAAGGGCAAGTATGGTGACCTCAAAAAAATGTTGGCCGCCGATCTTGAGACAATGATCGCACCAATGCGTGAAAGACGAAATGCTATTACTGATGAACAGGTCAGGGCAGTGCTGGCTAACGGTGTTATTAAGGCTCGTGAGGTGTCAGGGTCTGTGCTTGAACAGGTACGAACAGCAATTGGAATCGCGCTATAGTTGTGATACCATAAACACATACCAGTGAAGCGGCTGACACCGCTGAGGTGAGGGAAGAAAAGTGAAGAAAGGAATGTAATGACTATTCTGAACTTTCGTCCTGATTTGCCCTAATAATTAGGCAAATCACTGGATGTGGTAAGAAAATTGTCGCGACCACTTTACCTAGTAGACCCCTCCGGCTCGCGCCCGACACGCGCTTGGTCGAAATAAAGGATCTTGCAAAGGGCTGCCCTTGGTAAGGTTGAAGTAGGGTGGCACCGCGACCGCGAGCACATCGCAATCGCCCCTACAAATGTATTAGTAATAATATATTTGTAGGGGCGATTTTTGTTCCTACATACCAATACTTATGCAACGAACACTCATTGGGGAATTAAAAAAACACATTGGTGAAACGGTGACCATTAACGCTATTGTTGATGTAGTGCGCGATCAAGGTAAAATGGCTTTTTTTGATCTACGTGACCGCAGTGCCTTAGTACAGGGAGTTGTTTTTGGAAAGCCGGAAGTCTTAGAGGTGGCTAAAACTGTTAGTCAGGAAAGTAGTGTTAGAGTAGAGGGAATAGTGAATCAGCGCCCGGAAAAGATGGTGAATGAGAAGGTGCAAAATGGTGATATTGAATTGGAGATCACCGGCATCACACTACTTAACAAAGCAGAACCGCTCCCGTTTGAGATAGACACCGAATATAGCCTTGAGGTACGTCTGGATAACCGCCCGCTTACACTGAAAAGCAAGCGCGATCGTGCTATTTTCAAGATCCAAAGTGAAATCACCCGTGGCTACGGTGAATATATGCGTAGCCAGGGTTTTACCGAGTTTCAAGCCCCAAAATTGGTTGGTGGCGATGCCGAAGGTGGAGCGGCCGTTTTTGCAGTGCCGTACTTTCGTGATGTAACCGCCTACCTGGCCTCCAGTCCACAATTTTATAAGCAGATCATGGTGGGGGCTCTGGAGCGTGTCTTCACGTTTGCCACAGCATTCCGTGCCGAGAAGAGCGCAACTACACGACACCTGAGTGAGTACACCTCCCTCGACGCCGAAATGGGCTTTATCGAAGACCATACCGACATTATGCGTGTCTTGACCGGCCTAATGCGACATCTTAAGCAACAGTTGGCAGAAACGTCGGCTTCTGAGTTGGCAACGCTTGGTATTGACTTACCACTGATCCCGGAAGAAGGGGACACACTACCATTCATGAAGCTTCGTGAGGCACAGCAGCTTATCAAAGAGCGCACCGGGGAGGACAAGACAAACGAGCCAGACCTTGAGCCCGAAGACGAACGCTGGCTCTGCGAGTATGCTCGTACTGAGCTTAATAGTGACTTCATCTTTATCACTCACTATCCGGTTTCAAAGCGGCCATTCTATACGTATGAAGATGAAAATGATCCAGGGTTTACCAAAAGCTTTGACCTCCTTTTCCGCGGTATAGAAATCACCACTGGTGGGCAGCGTATTCATGACCACGACCTTCTAGTTGAACGTATCAAAGGTAAGGGACTGGATCCAAGCAAGTTCCATTTCTACCTACAAGCCTTCCAGTATGGCATTCCACCACACGGCGGATGGGGTATGGGTCTGGAGCGCTTGACCGAAAAGTTCTGTGGGCTTGATAGTGTTAAGGAAGCCACCCTCTTCCCACGAGACATTAACCGCATCGATACGTTCACGAGTGCTGAACGTGGTGAGGAAGCTGATATTTGATCATGTTGCAAAGTTATATACCTCCTAAAAAAGTGTTGGAAAAGTATGCCGATCTGATTGTTGAATTCGGCATGCAAAATAGAGAAGGGAAGCGACCGGAGAAGGGTGCGGTTGTACACTTTGTTGTGCCGGAAGTGGCCAAGCCTCTCTACTTCTATCTACAGCGTTCAATCTTACAGCATGGGTACCACCCTATGGGACAGTTCTTGCCAAGCGGAGATGGTGTCTACAATATCGACGCCGATTTCTTTCGACAGGCAAGCCCAGAGCAGAGAGCCTTTCATCTGGAGACATTCAAAAAGGCTCTGGTTGACCAAGCCGATTGTGTTGTCTACGTTCTAGCCGAAACTAACCCACACGCGCTCCGCAGTACACCTGCCGAATATATTCTCGAACATCGACGTGCGCAAAAGAGCAGTATTTCACATAAGCGTAAAAAGATAGACGCCGACAAGCTTAACTGGACCATCGTCCTCTATGGCACCGATGCTATGGCCAAGGAGGCAGGGCTGACCGCACGACAATACTGGAATCAAATTATTAAAGCTTGCTACCTGGATACAGCAAACCCGCAAAGGGAATGGGATCGGATTGACCGCACGGTACAAAAAACCGCTCAGAAATTATCTGACCTGCAAATAGAATCGTTGCATGTCGTCGGCCCCGATGCCGACCTGACGGTCGGCATCGGGGCCGACCGACTCTGGCGCGCCGGTGGTGGCAATAACATTCCTTCCTACGAAGTCTTCACTTCACCAAACTGGCGTGAGGTCAACGGTTGGATTCGTCTCAATCAACCACACTACACTTTTGGCAAAAAGATCG
>QKBW01000029.1 GCA_003245875.1 Candidatus Kaiserbacteria bacterium | reverse complement strand
GTACAATTTGGTATGTTGCCTCTGCTTACGGTACAGCTCATCTACCTGCCATTTGTGGTTGGTCAGCTTTTGCCAGAGCACCAGCTCTGATGCTGATTGTGGTGCAACTATAAACATTAAGACCCTCCTCTTTCCTTCTAAGTTGTCAGACTATCACAGGTGTTAAGTAATGCAAGGCTTTATGTAACTCTGCAACGTTGATATATATAAAAAGGAAAAAAGACCCAAAGGGTCTTTTTTGCCTGTTTCATCTAAACGTGAAATTTTGAGTATATGGCGAGGAGCCTAGGGAAAAATATTGTGAGTGGGACCAAAGTCCAGCGTATAATATTTTTCCCGTAGTGACAAAGCCAGATGCCAAAATTTAACGTTTAGACCACTGAGGTCGGCGGCGTGCTTTACGCAGACCAAACTTCTTTCGTTCAACAGAACGCTGGTCGCGCATAAGGAAACCAAGCGGTTTGAGGATAGAACGGCGCGGAGCTTTCTCTTTGACCAACGCGCGTGCAATACCAAGCTTGATAGCGTCAGCCTGGGCACTGATGCCTCCACCGGAAACATGGGCTGAGACGGTGTAGTGCTCAATACCAGCGTCCTCTGTCTTCAAGACAGCCATCACGGTATTTTGCAAAGCTTCATGCTGGAAATATGCTTCCAAAGCCTTGTCGTTGATTACTACAGTTGTCTCCTTGGCTGGGGTGAGACGAACTCGTGCTGTTGCGGTCTTACGGCGACCGATGCCTTCAAAATATTTTGCTTCTGCCATAAGACTATTCGGTTACTTGTAAATTCTTCATCATGCGAGCCTGTAATTTATTCTTTGGCAGCATGCCCTTTACGGTGCGGCGGACTACCTCGCTGTATCCGAGTCGCTCACCAAGATGCTCAAGGGTCTCGGTACGGCGACCACCTGGATAGCCAGAGTAAGACTGATAGATCTCAGTCTTTTTTCCCTCAGGAATATCCATCTTGCTGGCATTCTCGATCTTCACGGTAACAGGAGTGACTACGTGACGCAAGAACGTAACGGTATTCTTTCCCATCAAAAGACGAGCTGCTTCAGTTGCTACTTGACCGAGGCGTTTGCCGGCAGCATCGATGGTGTAGGTTTGTGTGTTTTCGTTCATACGCTTATACCAATTCAATGACAGCCTCATCCTTACCATCGGTTCGGCCTAGCTTAATAATACGGGTGTAACCGCCCGGACGGTCTTGATACTTCGGCGCAATGGAAGTAAACAGCTGCTTGATTGCGGTATCACTTGGTTCACCAAGGGTGGTGGCTACTGTGCGGCGCGCCGCTACGGTATCCTTCTTGGCAGTGGTGATCAGACGCTCAGCAAATGGACGCAACTCACGAGCCTTGGCTGCGGTTGTGGTGATCTTGCCATGCTTGAAAAGTGACAACGCCAAACCACGCAAGAGTGCGGTACGTTGACCCTGACTTCGTCCGAGCGTTCGTTTGTTCTTACTGTGTTGCATAGTTTTCTAATTATTCGCTTAACGAGACGCTCATAGTGGTGAGCAGAGCGACGATCTCATCTACACCCTTTGGGCCAATGCCCTCAAGTGCTAATAGATCGTCTTGTGATTTGCGCACCAAACCACCAACTGTACGGATGCTTGCGGCTTCCAAAGCAGCCAGGGTGCGGCTAGATAAATCGAGTGTCTCAATACGAGTTTTAAGGATGTCCGGATCAACCTCACCAGACTCAGCCTTTGCTTCAGTTACTGCCTCTGCAATTTTTTCGTGAGCATCAGTGTCCTGGAAACCAATGACAGCTTTGAGCTGATGAATCATGATCTCAATAGACTTCTCTACTGCCTCGCGGGGGCTCAAGGTACCGTCAGTCTCTACAAACAGGCGTAAACGGTTGTAATCAGTACGATCACCAACACGCATGTTTTCTACCTCGTAGTTTGCGCGGCGGATAGGTGTAAAGACAGCATCAAGAGCAATAGCTCCGATGTCCATCTTGTCTTTTTCGTGCTGTTCACGAGGTACGTATCCCATGCCGCTCGCTACGGTTATTTCCATAGAAAGTGCTGTTCCCTTGGTAGTGATTTCAGCAATGTGTTGCTCAGGGTTCAGGATAGTAACCTGACTTGGTGCCTCAATATCAGCAGCGGTGATTTCACCGGTCTTGTTGCTCTTGAGAGTAACCGTGACTGGCTCATCGCTATGAAGTGATAGGCGTACACGCTTCAGGTTAAGAAGGATGGTAACAACATCTTCTTTGATACCGGCGATAGTGTCGAATTCGTGTTTGACGCCGTCAATTTTCACATGTGTGATGGCAGCTCCGGGCAAAGACGAGAGGATGATGCGGCGCAATGAATTGCCGAGAGTATGACCATAACCTGGGAAGAGGCCGTCAATCTCGAAAACGCCTTGGAGTCCGTCCTCGCTCACAACTCGTGGTTTGCTTGGGAGTGCAACATTTGTTTCAAGCATAGTGATGTACTTAATGATATGACTAACAACTCGATGACACTATCGACTGTAATACTCGAGCACTTGTTCTGGATCGAACAAGGTTTCTGACGGTTCGTAAGTTGGCTCAGCTTTCATAGAACCTTCGAGCTTTTTAGCATCGAAAGAAAGCCAATTAGGTACGCCTGCTGATTGGTGAGTCTCAACAAAGTTCTCAAACATTCGTGCGTTGCGGCTGCCCTCACGGACAGTGAATACATCGCCGACGCGAACGCGGTGAGAAGGAATGGTCATGCGAACACCGTTGAGTACAACGTGCCCGTGGGAGACCATTTGGCGAGCCATTAAACGGGTGCGGGCCAAACCGGCACGGTAGACAACGTTATCAAGACGAGACTCGAGACGTGTCATAAGTGATGCTATTGGCTGGTTACCCTTATGAATTGCTTCATCGACATAGCGACGCAATTGCTTTTCGGTCATGCCGTAAGTAAAGCGCATTTTCTGCTTTTCAATGAGCTGTCGCTTGTAGTCTGACATGTTGCCAGGGCGACGCTTGCTGATGCGGCGACCACCGCGTGCCTGTGAGAGCGCGAATTTTTGCGTCTGTGTCTTCTCAAAGATCGGTGCACCGAGGCGTTTCGCAATTTTGAATTTAGGACCTATTTTCATACATTCGTATTATTAGATACGTCGCGGTTTCTTAGGACGAGGACCGTTGTGTGGTACAGGGGTCATGTCAGTGATCTGGGTAATGGTAATACCTTTACCGGCAAATGCACGGAGTGCCGACTCACGGCCGGCGCCGACACCTTTAATAACCACAGCGGCTTCCTTCATGCCCATCTGCTGCGCTTTTTCGCCAATAATCTCACCGACCTTTGCCGCTGCAAACGGCGTACTTTTGCGTGACCCCTTAAAACCCAATGCGCCTGAAGACGCCGCGATCAAACTGTTACCCTTCTGGTCAGAAAGAGTGACGATCGTGTTATTGAAGGTGGCAAGCACGTTCAGGGTGCCGGCAGCTACTTTTTTCTTTGGCACCCGGCTCAATGCGCGAGATGTTCCCGCTACGTCTGAGCCACCGCCTTTCTTGATGATTCGTTTCTTACCCATAGATCAATCGAATAATAATAAAAGCTTCGTAACCTATTTTAGGTCTTCTCAAGCTTACGACGACCACTACCCATGGTCTTCTTCACACCCTTAAGGGTACGAGCGTTTGTCTTGGTACGCTGACCACGACAAGGTAGACGTTTTGCATGTCGATCGCCTCGATATGAACCAATGTCCTTAAGTCGCTTTACATCAGCTGATATAGCACGCTTAAGTTCACCTTCGATGGTGAATGATTCTATCTTCTCGCGAATTGCGTTCTCTTCGTCAGTAGATAGATCGGTCGGCTTCCTGGTAGGATCGATCGAAAGATCAGCTAGAAGAGAAAGCGCACGTGGGCGACCAATGCCATAGACAGCAGTCAAGCCGAAAGCCAACTGCTTCTCATCTGGAATGGTGATACCTGAAATACGCATAACTACTTAAATTAACCCTGGCGCTGTTTGTGGCGGGGCTTTCGCTTATTGATGACGTACACGCGTCCACGACGGCGCACGATGATATCATCATCACTTCGCTTTTTGATTGATGATCGTACTTTCATTGAATGTAGAAAGTGGCGATACCTAATCGCCGATCGCTTACCTAATAATATGGATTGAACCGTCAGTGTATCAATCCTGTGGTCAAAACAGCGTGCTGTTTTGACCACAGGATTCATGACTACAGTCGTTTGGTGATACGGCCCTTACCACCATAGGGATCAAGTTGCACAGCAACACGATCTCCGACCAAAACACGAATGCGGAACTTACGCATTTTGCCTGCCAAGTATGCCAAAATCAACTTTTTATCGTCGTCTAGCACAACGCGAAAAAGCGTGTTGGGCAAAGCTTCCTCCACAGTTCCGTAAACAACATCCGTGTTTTTATCCTCTGACATTAAACGGCTGTGAGTGTAACAAAAGTAGAACCATACGTCAAGACCACGTATTGTTTATTGGGCTTCGTCTGACTTGGTAGAGACGACTTCGTTGATAGTAATTTTACCAGCTTGCTTGGGGAAAGTACGTTGCCAGATAGGACGAACAACTGCTTCAGCACGTTCGATTGTTGGAAAATTAACCAACACCGTATTTCAGGCACCGCGCTGTATTCCGGTCAAATCTGAAGCTAATTTTGTCTTGTCAAAGGTGTACACCAATATTGGACGTCCCTTTAAAGAGAACTCAAAGTTCGGAAGTGAGGACAGGTTGGTGTTCAATATGTCTGGATTGGTGTAGGTAAAAGTAATTGCATCAACCTTGTCTAAACGAACCGAGGCACCGTCGTAGCTAGGGATAGTCGCTGTGGCTAAATAAGTGGCAAAATCGTCTTTTTTGAAGAGTGGGACTTGCAGAATAGCCTTTTCCTTGATGGTGGCCATATCCTCACCGTAGGCAACGCTCGGAAGACTTTCATAGGTAAAGGTTACCGCATCGTTAAAGAGGATCATATTTGATGGCTGCTTTTCAGGTAGTTGGTCCAGTAGAGTTTGTTTCAGTTCTTCGTGGAGCGATTCCTGAGCAGCACCTAGCTGGGCATCATCGAGAATAAATTTTTGTCCTACAAAACCACCGGTAAAGGCGGCATCGTTTTCGGCATATATTGCATTAAACAGTGCCGTATCACTCTCCAAGCCTGGAATGGTAAAACGAGTTTTTTCTGCCAAATTGTAATCTTCGCCTGGCTCATCCGCAAAAACATCTGCTGTAACAGACCCTGGTGTTCCGTCAGTGGAGCCCGGTACAACCACTGATTCAGTGATACGGAATATCTTGCCGGAGGCATCCTGTAACCTGGTATTCTTGATCAGTCGCTGGGTGCCGGGGGTTGATTTGTAGATAGTTACCGTACCCTTCGCCTGTTCCTTTACGTCTTCCTGGCCAGTCGCCTTAACTTGTCGTTCACCAGTCGCGTCGAGTGTCATTACCTCATATCCAAGCTCACCCGCAGGAGCTTCTTTGTAGGCCGTGAATGTTGCGTTCAAGTTTGGCTCAAAGAAACGAGGGTACACTGTGATTGTAGCCCCACCCATCAAATAACTTCCAGCAAAACCAATCACAATAAAACCAAAAACCAAAAACGCAAGTAGACCTTTGCTGATGTGTTTTCTCGGTGGTCGTTTGTTTGTTGCGGTTTGAGTTGGCTGGCGTGATTCGGGTGCCTGTGTAGGCGTTTGCCTTGGTTCTGCTGTTCGCTGTTCAATTACTGGTTTGCTTGTTTGCACTACGCGCTGGCGCATGCCGCCGGCTGGTTTAATATCCTGCAGATTCCACTTTTTATCCATATCAGTTAAGTATACAGCTTAACGTATCGTCTGAGCTGCGCTGTGCACACGCGTGTGGAAAACATACGCAGATGCAAGAATACGCGTTTCGATCAATGTATTGTTATTAAAATACTCGGTGGTCATATTCTGTATCTGATGAGATAGCTTAGTAGCTTGTTGGGCTGCTTGTTGTACCAAGGTCTCTGCAAAAGCGTCAAAACCAGAATTAGTGTGTACAAAAATAGTTTTTGGTATAGCCAAACTATCACCAGTTTGAATAAATAACCGACTGAGCTCTGCCACAAAAGTATTGTATTGCTCACGTAAAGTTTCTACTTTGGGCTGTGACAAGAGGTATTGCTCATGGTCATCAGAAATTTGTCGCAAAATATCCGAAAAAGAGCCACTGGTAGTTGCTTGATATTGGCGTGTCAATGAATGGATTCCTTGCGAGACGTATGTTGCTTGCGTCAGAACACTATCACGTACAATAGCCAGCTCTATTGCCCCACCTCCCACTTCAACAATACAGAAATCTACCATTTTTGGTTTTGTATTTCGTATAAGTGCATAATATTCTGCAATGCTAGTGTGCATATGAAGTGGAACAGCAGGTATTACCTTATCGCATGTTTCTTGTATGGCATCAGCTATACGATTTTCGGCCACGCCAGCCATGTATGTGACCTCTAGCTCACGTGCCTTAACCTCAGCCTGTAATTCACTTTGATAGCCATTAACTTTTGTTTCCAACGCGAGCAAATGAAGCGGTGTGAGTTCCAACTGTTTTGCTACGTCAAGCTCGCTAATTCGTTTTTCCAAGACTTCTTTCCCTCGTTGGCGAAATTTTTCTAACAGGTTCCTATTTACCTTAAATGGGGTTTTGGCAGCACTGTGAACGGTATCAGTCAATGTATATGACCATGGGGCAGAAATGGCCACTTCACATGTGTCTAATTTTGCTCTCGAGTCATATGTTCTCAATGCAGGCAAGCCAGCACTACCAAGTTCAAGAAAGGTGGTAAGAATAAGTGCAGCGATTGCCTTCGTCTCGATTTCCTCGCTGTGTGCTTGTTGCTGGGCCAGTGCTTCCTCGTGAATCCAAATAATGTGTGGCGTTGGTTCTCCCACGATAGACTTTATGATTGCGCAGCTTACCGTGGCTGAACCAATATTACACACAACTGCATACTGTGCAGAAGCAAGGGGCTTTTTAG
>QKBW01000013.1 GCA_003245875.1 Candidatus Kaiserbacteria bacterium | reverse complement strand
TCGAGTAATTCACTCTCTGGTAAGAACTCACGATCTCCACCTGGATTCCAGCCAATGAGTGCCAGGAAATTACGCATGGCCTCTGGTAAGTAGCCGTCCGTGCGATACTCAAGAAGATCTTTCGCACCATCACGCTTACTTAATTTCTTTTTGCCATCTGGGCCCATGATAGGTGGTAACGTGACAAATATCGGATACGGGATCTCCAAGGCGTCATAGAGGCTTAAGAATTTTGGTTGGCTCGCAATAAACTCCTCACCACGCATCACATGCGTAACACCCATTTCCAGATCATCGATAATATGGGCAAAGTTGTAGGTGGGATAGCCATCGCTTTTGATCAAAATGAAATCATCAAGCATTTCCGGACCAGCACTCAGCTCTCCACGTACCACATCATGCCATTGATAGCGTTTAACTTCGGGTACCTTAAAACGCAGCGGCTTGGTGCCGTCCCAGGTTTCAAACATGGCCGGGCGATGCTCACGGAAAAGGAATGGTCGTTTTTCTATCTCAGCTT
The DNA here is from genome assembly GCA_003245875.1 of Candidatus Kaiserbacteria bacterium. Lineage (GTDB taxonomy): Bacteria > Patescibacteriota > Minisyncoccia > Phycocordibacterales > UBA918 > OLB19. The sequence continues at coordinate 6,531 of QKBW01000013.1, read as the reverse complement.
TTTTTCGGAAAGCCTCACGCTCTTTGTCTGTGTACGGATCAGGGTATGCTAATCCTTTGTCTATCAGCTTTTGTGCGTATTCTTTATAGAGATTGAGTCGATCAGACTGTAGACAGGAGGCGTGTGTCCATGGGCCAGGTTTGTCAGGGCCATAATCCCAGTCAAGCTCCAGCCAGCGTAGTGACTCCATGATGTGTTCGATTGAACCGGCCACTTCCCTGTTTTTATCAGTGTCTTCAATACGTAAAATAAACGTACCGTTGTTCTTGCGCGCCCAAAGCCAGGCAAAAAGAGCCGTACGAACACCGCCAATATGCATGAAACCGGTTGGTGATGGGGCAAAACGAGTGACTACTTTTTCAGACATATATTCAATGCTCTGCTGCTATAGCGTAGAGCGTATTGGCGAGTGTACTCGCAGCTTGCGGAGTTGTAAAGCGTGCAGCTGCCGCAGCCATCTCTTCGGCCACCCCGTTGGTTGTTAAAATACGATTTATTTCTGCTGTCAAGAGTCCATCAGTGAGGTTTTTCTCTTCCATAACACTGGCTGCACCGGTACGCGCATACGCATAGGCATTGGTGCGTTGATCGTGACTGATCTCTTCTGGAATTGGAATTAAAATAGCTGGTTTATGCTTAAGAGATAGCTCAGTAATGCTGGTGCTGCCAGCGCGCGCGATGACTAAGCTAGCTGCCTCATACGCCGCAGCCATCTCTTCCCCGCTCATGTGACCATAGACAAAGTAACGCTCGAGCAAATCAGAAGGAAGCTGACGTGCAAGGGCTGTGTTCACCACAGTATCTTTGTTGGTGTCTCCTGTTTGGTGTATCAAAATGTATTGTGGTAATAATTCATCCAGGCTGTCGAGTATGAGGAGATTAACACGCTCTGCACCAAGCGAACCGCCAGTGACAAATATAACAGGTAAATCCGGTGGCAACTGCAGAACAGCACGAGGATCAGGGTGTTGTTCTAGAAAACGTTGGCGGATTGGAATGCCAGTTAGCGCAGTTTTTCCCTCTGGGAAAAACTGCGCCGCATCATCATATGAAATAGCAATGTATCGTGCGAATTTTGCTCCTAGTTTGTTAGCACTGCCGGGCGTGGCGTCTGATTCATGTACTACGATAGGAATACGCAGGAAAGCTGCCGCTAAAACAACTGGCACACTAGTGTAACTTCCTTTGCTAAAGATAACATCAGGGTAGATAGCATAGAGCTTTACTATCGCCACTAGCACGCCAACAGCTACCTTAAAAGTATCCAAGATATTCGCAAATGAAAAGTAGCGTCGTCGTTTGCCGCTTGGGCACTGCACGAAGCGGATATCCAGCTCCTGGAGTAAAGCGCGGTTGTATGGTTCGGGACCAATGTAATAGAGTGATGTGTCACTGTGTGTAGCTCGCAATTGCTCCGCTACTGCAATAAGAGGATAAAAATGTCCCCCAGTTCCCCCTCCAACGAACATGATGCGCATACGTTTATAAGTATACCATTACTACCGCTTTTGCTGGTACTTTGACACATTGAGCACGATACCGACGGAAGCCAGGGTTGCTAGTAGTGCGGTACCACCATGACTGATAAAAGGTAAGGGTAGTCCTCCGAGTGGTACTACCGCTAGCATGGCTGCAATATTTAGAAAAGCTTGGAATGTTATGAGACACATAAAGCCAACTACCAGCAGCATGCCAAATTGGTCTTTTGAATGTGAGGCGATACGGAAACCACGAAATGTAAATGCGCTGAGCAATAAGATAAGTACTGTTGTACCCAGAAAGCCGAATTCTTCGGCAAAGACGGCAAAAATTGAGTCGCCAATAGGCTCTGGTAGATAGTCGAATTTTTGCACACTCTGGCCAAACCCACGACCAAACGCCCCGCCGGTCCCAATGGCAATTAAAGATTGTTGTACCTGATAGCTTATGCCTTGTGGGTCATCTCCAGGATGGATGAATGTCATAAGGCGGTCCATGATGTACGGTCGCATAAACGCAAGCATTATCAAGAGTATGAGTCCGGCAATTATAACCAATCCCACATCGCGCCAACGTCCCCCGGCCGCCAAAAACATGGCGGTAGCAGCCGCTGCCATAATAAAGAAGGTATCGGTATCTGGTTGCATAAGCATTAGTCCACCAACAAGACCAACAATTGCAAAAAAAGAGAAAGCTCCGCGAAAAGGTTCCTTGATATGTTGTTGCATCCCGGAGAGCCAGGTAGCAGCATATATAATAAATCCTATCTTCAGAAACTCTGCCGGCTGAAAAGAAAACCCAGCGATCACAAGCCATCGTTTGGCTCCACCAATTTCCAAACCGAGACCGGGAATAAAAACCAATGCGGTCAATATGAGAGAGAGGAGAAAAATATAGAATGCATATTTACGCCAAAAACGGTAGTGAATAGAGCTCATGACGTATAACGCCAATGAACCACCGATGATACCAAAGAGAATCTGACTACTGGCTACGGACCAAAATGAGGCTCCGGGGCGAGCTAGCAGGCTTAATGATGCAGAAGTAAAAATAAAAAAACCACTAATTGTCAGTGCAATAGTAAGGACGAGCAACAATGTGTCTGGCTTGTGTGCTCGCATAGGTTTACAGTGCTATGACAACGATCATACCAAGAACAGCCGAAACAAAGCCGAGAATCCAGTACCGCATCGTAACTTTATAAGCCGGCCACCCAATAGCCTCAAAGTGATGGTGTAATGGTGCGACTCGAAATACTTTCTTGTGGAATATTTTTTTGGAAAGTATCTGAATGGTGTTAGCGGCGACAGTTATAAACAACAGTGAAGCAATGATGGGCAGCACGGAGACTCCCTTTCCGTCCCCCAAAACATCAGTCATAAAAGCAATCACTGTGAGCATCATAGTGATTGCCATGATGCCTGTCTCTGTCATGTAGAAGCGAGCCGGTGGGATATTAAACCACAAGAATGCCAATATACCGCCGGTGACTGTTGCACATAGTGCAGCAATATCGTATTGAGCTTGGTAGAATGCGATCCCCGTATATGCAGCGTAGATAAAAAGAAAAACACCACCAGATAGCCCATCAAGTCCGTCGATAACACTACTCATATAGATACACAGTGCCACAAACACGAAGAATGGAATAAACCACCAGCCAAGTTGTAATTGGGTGAAATCAAAAACACTTATACTGGAGACACCAAGTTTTGCATAAAACCACCAGCCACTAAAAAGAGCGGTTGCAAAAACTGCTAATATGCGTTGCCAGAGTGGTAGGCCACCGGCAAAATGTTTGCCGGTACCAAGTACTACTAAAAGGTCATCAGCAAAACCGACCGCGGCACCAACCAAGAGTGCAAAAAGTGGCAGCCACGTTTGCTCGCGTGAAAGGAAGTTCAATGAACCAAGGAATGAATTTGGCCAAAGATATTCCGTTATGTAAAAGAGAGTGATTGTGGCCAAAACAGACAACCAGATAACAACACCACCCATGCGTGGTGTGTTGGTGTCCTTTTCTTTATGTAACTGATCAAAAATAGGAGTGCCGCCCCCCCCATACCCGACACCCTTGCCTGGTTTTTTCTTCCACATTTTGTATTTGTACAGATAATGTGTAATGGCCGGAGTCATAGCAATGCCTACGGTAAAGGCGATTGCGGTCGGCAAAAAGGCTTTGATCAGAGCGAGTTCCATAATAATGACTATTGTACACTATGCATAGCTGCCGTAACTAAAGTCTCAACATCAGTAAAGCGCTTACTGTACGTTGAACCAAGGACGACCACAATAATAGGATGGTTAACACTGGCATCAAACGCAACAGTTAAGTTACCGCCGGCGAGATCTGTATAGCCGGTTTTTGAGCCTATCAGTCGTGGAATACTGTCAGTATCATGGTTGGTGTTTGTGCTTTGATATACCAAGCCAGCTTGGCTTTGGAATACGTCTGCAGCGTCTGTGGTGCTTTGGAGCAGGTTCGGATAGGTGGTAATAATATACTGCATTAAGAATGCCATATCTCGCGCAGAGCCATATGCGCCTGCTTCGGTAGCGGAAACATCGAGGCCGGTCGGATTACGGAAATAGGTATTGGTCAGGGAAAGTTCTGACGCCTTGATATTCATTGCTTTGACAAAGGCTGCTGCGCCACCTCCTTGCGTGAGTGCATTGCCGGCAGCGACCGCAAGGGCGAAAGCGCCGTCGTTAGATGAAGATTGTAGTGTTAAGTCAGACAGTGTTTGTCGAGTAAAAATGTCGCCAGGCTCAAAGCCTGAATTCCCATCCTGCCAAATGGCATCAGGTGTGATGGTGACGGTATCTGTGTCAGCCAAAACCTCATACGCAAGAGTGGCGGTCATAAGTTTAGTCAAAGATGCCAAAGGCAGAGATTCGTCAGCGTTTTTTGTATAGAGTACCTTTTGTGTTTGGGTATCAAAAACAAAAGCTGCTTTGGCTGTGATAGTTATATTAGCAAATTGGTCAACCGACTGTGAAGAGGTAGAGGAAGCAGCGCCTGTGTCCATGACAGCTGTCTCGCTTTGGATATCCCTATGCTTTACTTGCTGGTAGATACCACCGCCGAAGATTAGTAAAAGCACTCCCCCCACCAAGAGTAACTGCCGCACTACCGGCTCTCGTGGCGTAATGCTTATATTTTTTTGCATCTTTACGCTTTCTGGGGCAAATGACTCCTCTTCCATAGCTGTCACTATATCATGCGTCCTCGGCTGCGTCTTGCGCCGCTTCATAGGCTGTTAGGGCGGCCATAATGTCGGTAAAGCCAGGTAGGGATTGCTTGTTACTGATACCGAGGTGCTGGAGTAACTGGGGAGTGATACTATAGGTCACTCGTTTACTTTCACCACTGCGTTCAATGAGACCACGTATGGCGAGGTTTCGCAAAATATAACTTGAATTTACCCCACGAATGCGGTCTATCTCTGAACGTGCAATAGGGCCTCGATAGAGCACAATGGCCAGTGTTTCTGCTCCGGCCTTACCGATGTCGCGTGAGAGCTCTGCTTTACGCAGCTGTGCGATGGTGCCTGTGAGTTCCGGTGCGGTCGTTAGCAAGGCTTCGCTTTCGGTAACGATAAGACACATCCCTCCAGAGAGGCGTTCACTGAGGGTAGTGAGGGCAGCGTGCACTGCTTCTTCACTACTTTCAGTCAATGCTGCCAATTCCTTTATTTTCATTGGCGCAGCCTTATAGAACAGCACCCCCTCCAAAATGGCATCAAGTGACATATGGGTGTAGTGTAGCATGGTTTTAGGCCGAAAAAGCTCCGCTTTTTCGGCCCTGCTGTTAATTAGTACCGAGGAATAGACACTTCTTGTCTCTCAATTTCAATATCAGCAAAACGTTCCATTTGCGCCACTAAGATACTTCCTTGCTTGACACTTTCAAGGATCGCCAAAAAACCCACGATCACCGTTTTTGGTTCTGTCTCTCCGGCAACCAGTTCACTGAATGTAGTGCGGAGCGCCTGCTGTACGCGTGTTTCTAAGCGCGCGATCATTTCATCAAGTGAAATAACCGGACGTACTTGTACTTTGGGTCGTGTGGTGGTAACCGGCAAATTGGAGACAAGGGCGCGCATAGCTTCCTCCAAAGGTTGTAGTGCGGTGAATTGATCAAGTACAAAAAGCGGCTCGTCGCTCGGTCGATACGTGCGCGCAAACATGTATTGTCGTCCAAACACTTTTTCAACCAACTTGCCGGCGTCACGATACACTTGGTATTGTTTCAAGCGTTCTTCCAAGTCTTCAATGGCTGATTCTTCTTCATCGGTCAGTTCCAAGACCGGCAAAAGCGATTTTGACTTAATAAGAAGCAGTGTGGCGGCCAGCTGCACAAACTGTGCTGTGTGTGGCAGCGACTGTTCTTGCATGGAAGAAACGGTCGCCATGTATTCATCGGTAACGGTTGCTAGGCTGATGTCGTTAATGAGAAGCTTTCGCTTTTCGACCAGCTCAAGCAAAAGCTCCAACGGCCCTTCAAAGACCTTGGTTTTTACCGACAACACCTGCACATCTAGCGCCACAGTTTCAGACATGGGTAAATTGTAGCACGTCTTTTTTATTGTATTGCAAAGATGGCGTAGAGGAGGTTTTGGTCCGAAAGGTTTTCGGTTTATACCGTAAATTTTCCGTCTTTGTAAATCACCTTTGATTTGCCGTTTTGGAGGGTTGCGGTGACGATGCGGTCGGTGGTGGAGATGATGTCGTGGTGGATGACAGAGCTGTTGAAACCAAGTTTATCCCATCCTCCCTTCCCTACCTTGCTTTGATCACCACGATAACACTCGTGAAATGATGCGCCGAGGGCTATATGGGTATTGCCGAATTTCCCGCCAGTATTTTCGTCATACAGTATTTCAGCCATAAACTTATCAATGCGTGAAAGACGGCTGTCGGTTAGCGAAAATTCACCGAGTCTATTGCCACCTTTCGTTTTGAGCATCTGCTTGAGTAGGTCGTGATTTTTGGTGGCTTTTGATTTGATCACCTCGCCGTCCTTAAACCAAAGCTCGATACCTTCGATCT
>QKBW01000043.1 GCA_003245875.1 Candidatus Kaiserbacteria bacterium | reverse complement strand
AGCCCAGATCCAATATATTGTTGATCCTAATTCAATTCCAACCAAAGGGTCCGCTGTTTTCCGTTGGCCAATCAATAACCCGATAATCACACAGTATTTTGGGTATACAAAATTTGCGCTTTCTGGTGCCTATAACGGTAGCAAGCATAACGGTATGGATCTTGGAACCCCGGTCGGTACACCTATTTACGCACCTCTTTCTGGCACCGTACGTGACACCGGTAACACTGACCTTGTCGCCGGTTGTTACTCGTGGGGTAAATGGATACTAATAGATCATCCAAATGGTCTTTCCAGTCTCTTTGCACACCTCAGCCAAATTAGTGTTGTGCCCGGTCAAAAAGTCTCAACAGGTGACGTTATAAGTTACACGGGGAATACTGGTTATTCTACCGGTCCACACCTCCACTGGACTGTCTACATCAGCGATGCGGTCCAAGTAAAGCAGTTCAATGAATTTAAGTCTGTCACCAGCTGTGGCCCAGCCAAGTCGCCATTTTCTGCCATTGAAGGGTACCTCAATCCACTCGATTATCTCCCAGCACTATAATAATCATTCACCCTTTAAAAAATTGTCTTTTTGGGCATTGAAGTCAGTCACGGATAGATTAAATTTTTCTTTATGCTGTAACATATGGAGCACTATATTCATAATGCGAAACAGTGTAGGAAATTCTTTAGCATAAACATATGATTTTATATTCTCTGGATGTGAAAGATCACGTGATGATTCTTCAACCTTGTTAGTGGAAAGCATATAGAACCAGGCCTGTAATTCATCTATAGCCTTAACGAAATGCGCCTCGGGTGACTCCTTGGCCAAATATTCATCTGATGCGCCTCGAATCTTGTCCTTAATTTAAGTCGTCTATGGTATCGCTTAATTTGTCTCGTGCCGCCTCTTCGAGTTTGTAATAAGTATCATCTTTACTTCTGGCGTCACCTATGATCACTTCCTCAGCATCATGGTGGACAATATGCTTAACAATCTTTCGAAAATCAAGAGATGTAACACTGTCGTCAGCTTCGTGTTCAGCTTTCTCAAATAACCATTCTGCAATTGTTGTCATGCCACCAGCGTGACCGAGCAAGTCCTCATCCATTGATTGAATTTGTTCTTGCGTAAGAAACGCGGCCTGCTCACCATTACGCCAACGTAAAGTGGCGTTCAAACCAGATAGCAAATGTAAAAGTTTACGCACAAACTCCTTATCTTGATATGCCTGCGATTCAATACCTGAATTAAATTTTTCAATCATATGCGAACAGTGTATCAATAAATGAAGGTGACCTGGTGGGGAAAAGGGTGGGGATAACCCTGTCGATAGTATTGTTGACTTGCTATCATGTATGTGCGAGTGAAAGCTCGTAGGAACTTACCCGCATTGAATGCCCGCGCATCGAGCGGGCATTCAGGGCTCAACCAAAGCAGCGCAAGCTGCAATTAAAAAGCACATAAAGGTTCGCACAATAATTTAGGTTAAATGAGAGATCGAGGACAGGGGGTAGTGAAGAGCAAATACCTTGTCACACTCTGCCACACCAATTTCCCTGCACGTGCCCAGGTAATTAGGCAGGCAGACTAAAATGTAGCGTTGTTTAATACACACAAGTCAGACTTCAAATGCTTAACGTCAAAATGCACGATGGATACCTCATATCACATTTCCAAAAGAGCGCACAGAGCATTCTGTACAACCAAATTTAAATGATTGATCAATCATAATGTCTAACGCAATACATACCACGATTAAAGTAGAGCGCCCAACACACCGAATAACCCCGGGGGCTCACACGGCCTATAAGGTGTATCAGGGCGCTGCCAGAATAGACCTTACAGACGTTATAACCCAAGCCTTTAGTTCGTTTTACATATATTGTGCGAATAATACCTATACGGCCTATTCCCACTAGAGAACACTTATGTCTGCTCGCATATCAAACACACCATTACGAGAATACCTCCTCCCTTTCCTTGACTACTGTGAAGTCGAGAAAGGCTTGTCTGCTAATACCCAACGCAATTACCAACAGTACCTGAATCTTTTTATCCGTTGGCTTAAGGAGGTCGGCCAAGACAACCTCAAGCCGCATGAATTGAGTGCCGACCATATCTGGGACTATCGCCTCTTCATTGCTCGTCAGTACAAAACACCTCGAGGAGAGTATTTAAGCAAGAAGTCACAAAACTACTACCTGATCGCCCTACGTGCACTGCTGGCCTTTTTGGCTGAACGAGATATAGAGACACTGCCGGCGTCAAAGATAAAGCTCGCCAAACAAAAGCCCGACGAAACGATTTCATTTCTAGAAGTACGTGATATAGAGGCCATGCTTCAGGTGCCAAACACCAAAAACTTACAAGGCCTGCGCGACCGCACCATCATGGAATTATTTTTTTCCAGTGGTATGCGCATCTCAGAACTAGTCGCCCTCAACCAAGACCAAATGTCTATGCTGAAAGACAACGCGACCACTCGCACGTATGAACTCTCGATCATCGGTAAGGGCAAGCATATCCGCACCATATTCATATCCCCTCGCGCAGCACAATGGATACGTGAGTACCTGAAGCAGCGACATGATATCGACAAACCACTCTTTACCAACCTCCGTTCACGCCAAAGTGAGTCAAATCGCCTCACTCCCCGCTCCATTCAAAAAATGATTCAACGCTGTGCAATGCTAGCCGGTGTATCAAAAAAAGTAACCCCACACACCCTACGTCACACATACGCTACCGACTTACTAGAGCATGGGGCCGATCTACGCTCTGTACAAGAGCTTCTCGGCCATAAAAATGTCGCCACAACGCAGATCTACACCCACGTCACCAACAAACGCCTCCGCGACATCCACGAAAAATTCCACTCCAATGGCAAGGTAAAAGAGTGAGACCAAACAAAAAACCACTCCGTAGAACGCAGTGGTTTTTTGTTTAATTGGCGTATGCCAAGTTGTCCCAACAAGGACGAGAGGCATTCCATGGCTGGGTCCCTTCCTTCTCGTACAGATACCGGGCATAAGCCAGGTTGTCGTAGAGATCGTTAAGGTCAAGACCCATCTGCTCTGCGGTTTCACCATGGTAACCGGTATTGATCTGCATCACGCCAGTATCGCGTGGGTCGACCTTACCATGAAGAATCGAACCATCAGACAATGTTTGGCGGAAATGTGACTCACAACGAGCAACAGAGATCATCACCGGAATATCCGAGAAGTAATCACGCACGACAGCCTCGGTGTTCTGGGCGTTTACCACCTCCTTAGTAGAAGGGGTCTGCTCAGAGACCGTGGCCGCGAGTCCATTGGATGATGAAGTGGCTATAACTCCAGCTCCGGAAAACGCGATCACTGCGGATATAAGCGTAGGTAAAATAAGCCGTTGGTCTTATCTTTTAAATACCAGGGCGAACCTGATAACCGCACAATCATAGCACGTCCTGCGGATTTTTATCACTATATCATAATTTGTGCTTTATGTCAATGTATACAACAAGCTTGACGCGTAAAAACGGCCCTACTTGGCCGTTTTTACGCATTTTTTAATTTGACAGAGTACACTCTTGTGCTCTGCTATTTAGTCGCTGTCCCCTGCCCTTTCATCCAGTCACTCACATTCTCAAAAGCACGCAAAACCTCAATTGGCGTGGCAAAAATGACCGTATTGGACTGATCTGATGAGAGATCATTGAGAGTTTGAAGCGTACGCAAGTGAAGTGCACCGGTCGAAGACGACAATATTGCAGCCGCTTTAGCCATATTTTCCGCTGCGACCACCTCGCCTTCTGCCTTAATAATGACTGCACGGCGCTCGCGTTCTGCCTCCGCCTGCTTGGCAATGGTGCGCTCCATTTCCTCGGGCAGTGAGAAGTCCTTGAGCTCAACATTTTCCACCTTAATACCCCAAGCATCGCTTTGGGCGTCGATTATTTCCTTAATACGTTCCGAAAGCTTTTCTCGTTCTGCCAAAACCTCATCGAGGTCGGCTCCACCGACAATATTACGCATGGTGGTTTGGGCCAGCTGTGAGACAGCGTAATAAAAGTTTTCTACTTCCAGAATTGCTTTGGCAGCATCCGATACGCGGTAGTAGATCACTGCGTTTATGACAGCCGAAACGTTATCTTTGGTGATAACTTTTTGGTCCGGCACATCAACAGCCTTAACGCGCAAATCAACTTTCATCATCCGCTGAAAGACAGGAACCACGATAGACCACCCCGGATTGCGCATACCGGTATATTTCCCCATCGTGAGTATCACTCCCCGCTCATACTGCTTTACCTCTCGTAAGAAGGACAAAATGACCACAACTACAATAATTATCAATCCCCAAGTCATAGGTTTTTGTGTTAATGGGTAATGGAATTAGTATAGCACCAAAACAAAACGACACTCTTTGTTGTTGGACAAAGTAGATGAAGCAATTTAAGCTTGCTGGTCGAGGAGGACCATTGCACCATACAACCCAGCCGAATCACCCAAACGAGCATCGACAATGGCCGGCATTGGAGCGATGTCTTCGAGTACTTTTGCAGTTTCGCGCTCGATGTCTTCAAGTATGATACGTGGATCACCAATGATCATTGAGCCGCCGAGTACGATAACATCAGGCGACCAGTACAGGATGGTATTACGTAAGCCATCAGCCAAATACTCAGCCAGCTGTCCCCAGAGTGCATCGCTTTGCGGTATTTCATACGGCTTCATGCCATAATGTCGCTCCACGGCACTACCGGAAACCAGGTTTTCCAACGTTGGATCCTCCCCTTCCCCAAGCACCGTACGGTCAACGTCAAGGATTTGATGACCTGGCTCAAAACCATAGTGGTAGTCGTCTATCTGCCCACTCTCGATCTTCGCTCCCCCAACACCGGTAGAGACCGTCATGTATACAACAATATTGTCTCCCTCGCCTGCACCAAAGACCGCTTCGCCAAGGCCGGCCAGCGCAGCGTCGTTCTCCAGTGTTACCGGTGCTCCCAGTTCTTTTTTTAGCATTGCAACGATCGGCTCTTCTTGCCAACCGGTCAGTGCGCCGCCGGCGTCGTGTATCATCATTGATTTGTCTTCGGCCAGTGAACCACGAATACCACCCGCAATACCACGAATGTCCTTATCTGTAAGCTGCTTCACCGCGGCGACAATCTCTTTAACTCCCGCTTTGGCCGTCGGTGGTGTCGTAAACTTTATCGGCTCAGAAAAGGTCTTCAGGTCATCACTGACCGCCACCCGCGTCTTTGTCCCTCCAATATCAAATAAAACGTAACTCATGTGTAAAATTATATCGTATTCAAAAGAGTTTCTTTTGAATTGTTCCAAATATGAACAAACCAGGGAGTAAATTGCTCTGGATTACTCTCGATATCTACATCAAGTTCTTTGACAGACAGCCATTTTGTTTGTGTTACCTCATTAGTTTTTAAAACAAAAAAGGTATCAGAAGAAATTCTTCCTATACAGATAACATAAAAAGTCTGTTCAAAAAATACAGGGCTGCCTATTTCTATCAAAGAAACGTTGATTCCTAGTTCCTCAAACACCTCTCTCCTTCCTGCCTCGACATGGTCCTCACCCACGTCGACATGACCACCAGAACAATCCCAAAGGCCTGGATACAGGATTGACTGTTCGCTTCTTTTTTGGAGTAACACCTCACCAAGTTCATTAAACAATACCGCTCGTGTCACTCGTCGCGGCCAACCATTTTGTTTTGCCTCAGTTATTGTCGTGGTGCCAACAACCTCGTTGTTTTCGTTAATTTTTGGTATTGGATTAGACATAACAGAACTATTTTTTAACTCCCAAAATGGTTGCAGTGCGCAGCTTGTAGAGTTCGACATTTGGTTGATCAAAGGCATTGAGATCAAGTAGTTTGGCAACATACATCACCTCACGCATGCGCATCGCCATAAATTGACCAAGTGAATATAATCGATCCACATCAAAAAGTGTATCACGGTACGGTAAGCGACGCTCCTGATATGCCTTTACGACGCCGGCATACATAGCAGCAGAAACATCTTGCATGGTTTTGTCTGCCAGGAGTGTCGCCACCTGTGCCTGTTTTGGCACCTTGTAGTCGATACTATCATCGTCAAAAGAGATAAAATCAGTATAAACAGGCACGATAGTACTGAAGTACAGCTGTCCGGTGGCGTGCAATTCAACCGGGGTTGTCACTGTCGGCAGCAATGCGTAGTGGTTGCGTTCTCCGGACATTGTGGTGGCCTTCCCCAAACTTTCAGCCAGCAGCTGACGTTGCCATTTACCCAAGCGAACCAATCGTGTATCAAATACGAAAATATTGTAATCAATAAAGCCAGCTTTCAGGTACCACACTAGCCGCACAGCACTCTCTGCGACAGTCTCCTCAAATTCTTTGCGCAAAGCATCGGTAGCTCCCTCTAGTAGCTTCTCTATATCATGCCCAAGCAAGACAAGCGGCAGCAAGCCAGTAGGTGTAAAAATTGAGAAGCGTCCACCCACTTCTTTCGGCACCGGCACAAAAAAGCTACCGAGCTTTTGAGCTGTTTTTTGTAGGTCACTACCCGACTCACTGATAAATACCGTACGTTTATAAATTGACGTGCCAAACTTCTCTGTCAGCAAGTCAAGTACTATTTCGGCATTCAAAAGTGTCTCTGTGGTTTTGCCAGATTTACTTGCCACGCACACCACAATACCGGCAGCCGTTTTGAGTTTGGCCAACTTTTGCAGCACCGCCTCGACTTCATGGGCCGCCACGGTATCAAGAATATGTAGCTCAGGGCTGTCCGTTGTAGCACACACACTATGTACCGCTTCTACCCCCAAACTCGAGCCACCGATACCGATAAGAATAACGTGTTTGACCTTTTTAAATTGCGCGGCGACATCATATACGTTGGCCACCATCTGTTCATCAAGTGGCAGTGCCAAAGTACTCTCAGGGACATTCACCTGGCGACGTGCTACGATACTATCAGTATATTTTCGATATGCTACTAGCGCGCGCATGCCTGCCCCCATTGCACTGTCTGGTATTTTTTTGTCATCAAAATACGCAATATGCATAATCAAACTTGCGGGGCATTGCCGCATGTACCATCGACAACTTTCAAAATGTGTTTAT
>QKBW01000004.1 GCA_003245875.1 Candidatus Kaiserbacteria bacterium | reverse complement strand
CGTGCACCAGCTGAGTGGCAATGTGTGATTTCGAAGCATCCGCAGCGGAATATTCAAAGCGAGGACCTGCTGAGAAATTACACATTGCCACTCAGCTACCGAATCATAATGTACAACATGTCACAACAACTAGAAAACAAACGACACACGCTCGCCCACCTTTTGGCGGCTGCAGTGCTCGAACACTATCCACACGCCAAGCTTACCCTTGGTCCGGCCATTGAAAATGGCTTCTATTACGATATCAACTTTTCTGATGGTGAACGACTTGGCGATGACGGCCTCAAGGAGGTGCAAAAGACCATGAAAAAACTTCTCAATAAGTGGGACGAGTTCTCTCATAAAGAAGTCACTGTAGAAGAAGCACGTGAAATATACCAAGACAACCCATTCAAGCTTGAGTTGATCGAAGAAATAGCCGAGCGTGGTGAACCGATCACCCTCTATACCTGTGGTGGATTTACCGATCTCTGTCGTGGTGGCCACAGTGAACGGCCCAACAAAGAGATCGCGGCAGACAGCTTTAAGCTCGACAAAGTAGCGGGTGCCTACTGGCGTGGGGATGAAAAGAAGCCGATGCTTACCCGCATCTACGGGCTTGCCTTTGAGAACAAAGAAGAGCTCGACGCCTACGAAGCTCAAATAGAAGAAGCCAAAAAGCGCGACCACCGTAAGATCGGTAAAGAGCAGGACCTCTTCACCTTTTCTGAACTCGTTGGTGCAGGTCTCCCGCTTTGGACACCACGTGGTACGATCGTTCGTCATCAACTCGATACCTACATTTGGCAGTTGCGAGAAAAGCACGGCTACCAACGGGTAACCATTCCACACATCACCAAGCGTGATCTCTATCAAACATCCGGGCACTGGGATAAATTTGCTGATGAACTCTTCCGTATCACTACTCGCGAAGGTAAAGAGTATGCACTCAAGCCAATGAACTGTCCGCATCATACACAGATATTTGCTCGTCACCCACACAGCTACCGCGAAATGCCCCAGCGCTATGCTGAGACGACCATGGTCTATCGCGATGAGCAATCCGGTGAGCTCGGTGGACTTACCCGTGTGCTTTCGATCACCCAAGATGATAGCCACGTATTCTGTCGTCACTCGCAAGTGAAGGAGGAGTTCTTCCGTATCTGGGACATTATCGACACCTTCTATGGTACCTTTGGCTTCTCATTGCGTGTTCGTCTCTCCTTCCATGAGCCAAGTGAGATGGAACACTATCTTGGTACAGAAGAAATTTGGCACAATGCCGAAAATGCACTGCGTGAAATAGCAAAAGAACGTAACGCCGATTACTTTGAGGCGCCGGGAGAAGCGGCTATGTACGGACCAAAGCTCGACTTTATGGCCAAAGATTCCCTTGGTCGTGAACACCAAGTAGCGACAATCCAGCTCGATATGAACCTCCCCGAACGCTTTGACCTCACCTGTGTGAATGAAAATGGAGAGAAGGAGCGCGTAGTCATGATTCACGCTGCCATCATGGGTTCGATTGAACGTTTTACCGCTGTGCTGCTCGAGCACCTTGGCGGAAATCTACCGCTCTGGCTCGCACCGGAACAGCTCAGTGTTGTGCCGGTCGCTGATACGCACAATGCATACGCGCATGAGGTAGCCGAGCAACTGCATGCTGCTGGGCTACGTGTACACCTCGATGACTCTAATGAATCGCTAGGTAAAAAAATCCGAGCTGCCAAAACTGCAAAGTTACCGTACTTCATTGTTGTTGGAGATCAAGAAGTAGCGGACAAAACGGTGACGCTAGAAAAACGCGATGGCACCAAGAGTGTTATGGCACTCGAGGCATTGGTAGCGCGATTACAGAAAGAGGTTGCGGACAAGGAAATGTAGTTGGCGGTGGGCACAAAAAAGCCGGACATATGTCCGGCTTTTTTGTGCCCTTTTATCAAACCTTACTTGCGTAAAACGTGTACCGCCTTGAGTAGAGCCATTTTCACAGCTTCATCTTCATCAGTGTACACACCATCCAATGCAGTAGTTAGCGCAACAATCACTTCTTGCAACTGCAATGCAGAGATATTTTCCGTAACCGTTTCCAACAAGTCAGAGACCATGGTCTCTTGACCTTGCCGGTTGCGATATACTGCGTCTAAGTCAGCGACTGCATCAGAGAGCGCAACCATCGGTCGATGCCCAATGAGTGTATAGGCTGCGCCAATATTACCGGTCACAATGGCTTCCGCCAATGAACCAACACCTTCCGGTGTCTCACCTTCTACCGCCGCAGCGGCTGATGGTGTTTCCTCTTCGTCGATGAGTGTTTGCATGCGTTCAAGATTCACCACCACCCAGCCATCTTCGGTCGGATATTCGTTATGTGCTTTGGCAATGATCTCATCGAGTGCGGTAAACTGCTCCTCGAGTGGAAACTGTGCTACAAAGTAGCGCATCGCATCACTTGAGAGTAACACGTTTGCCGCATGAGCTCGGTTTTCAAGGTCCGTAAATTCAGTTTCAATGTTGTTTGGCGTTTCGTCCGCTTCGTATACGATGTCGTCTGCAAAGGTCGGAGCATCTCCGGTCGGAAGATTCACAGGTACAGCGGCGATCGTACTTGCGACGTATGCAGCTGCCTGTGAGACTTCCTCTGTGTTCGTCACTGCCTCAGTCGAGAGATCTTTAGTGATTACTTCTCCACGGAAATGCCCCTTTGGTAGAAAAACCAAGGATAGTGTCCTTCTTGACCACAAAGTGGTAGGCAATGAAGAGACCCCACAATGCTAGCAATGCATAGAAGAAGAAAGTTAACACTGGACCAGCCTCAAAACCGGTGTAAGGCACTTGTGTCAAGGCAATACCAAGAACTGGCTGCTGATCGCGGTAAGTTGTCACAACAACGGTGTCACTATCCTCTTCAACATCGGCAACACAGTAACGAGAGTGTCCGTTACGTTCTGCTAACAAGGTATAGCGATCTTCTGAACTATCAACAATTTTATATGTACCATTATCTACCCGGTCTTCATCAGTCGTATGATAGACCTTGGTAGCGCTATGCGTACTACTCTTGTACCCTTCGTACAAGGTAATCTCATCTGCATAGTCGGTGTTCCAGTCAAGTGTCACTACAGCAACTCCGTCCACGTATGTGCGAGTAGCCGAGAGATCACAGCGTGGCAAAACAGTACCACCACCACCGCCACCGCCAGAAATACCAATTGCTTGACGACAGGTTACGCTTTGTCCGGTACTATTCGTTGCAGTCAAAGTGTAGCTTGTATCACCATTGATAACTACGTTGGTATTGCCACTAAGTGAGACAGAACCAATCCCATTATCAATCGTTGCCGTAGAAGCGTTGGTGGTTGTCCAGGTCAATGTAACCGTGTCTCCAGCATTCACCGAGGAGTCATTAACGATCAGAGTACACGTCGGTGCATTTGGTACAGGAACACTCGTCACCGTCACGGTATCGGCACAAGTAGCGGTATTACCAGAGCTATCAGTAACTGTCATGGTGTAGGTAGTTGTCACACTTGGGCTGACTGACCATGTCTTATTGGTACCAACTGCCACTGAAGAACCATTGATAGATGCTGAGGCAGCATTGGTGGTTGTCCAGGTGAGAGTTGAGTTACCACCCTTGGTGATCGAGCTAGGATTGGCTGAGATAGTACATGATGGCAATGTCTGAGCAGCAACATCAACTTTCACTATACAAGAATCCTTTCCATCAGAATTTTGAGCAATGATCTTGAAGGTGGTATCACCGCTAATACTCTCGACACGGCCCGTAGAGTTATTCTTATTCACTGACGTACCATTTAAGGTCACGCTTGAAGCCAAAGAAGTTGACCATGTCAAAGATACCTTGGTGGTACCATACGGAACACTAACTGTTCCAGTCTTACCATTCGCTTTCAGATAATTACAAACTGCCGGCTGTGGAGTGCTAGTTGTAGTAGTCACATTGGTTGTAGTACCACCAGTACTACAACAGTCACCGCCAGAGTCGCCAGCACCAGTATCGGGCACACCAAAAGCAAACGCATTGGTAGCACTCAACATCGCAATTGATGCAAAAGCAATGGCAATGATGCTAATTACTAATTTTGTCTTGTTCATAATTTTGAACTAAATTTTATAAATATAACCTTTCAATATTCCCACCTACACCTGTACGCGAGAATATTAAGGGTGGGAAGGAGCGCGAACGCACCTTCCCGTTTTGTCACATCCGTCACCGCGAATCGACGATTCCGACGGTCGGCGTCTTGAAGCCACCGGAGAGCCACCGAGCAATCTCTTGCTCGGTGATGATCATTCCCTCACGGTGTCCGCCCGTCCGATGCGGCCAGACCGTATCGGCGTCCGGGCAAACCATGATCAGCCGGACGTACTTCAAGAAGTCACTGGAGATCTTCCAGCCGACGGCAGCACCATCGAGGGTGCCAACCAGAGCCATGTCGGGGACGGCGTCAATGCCGTCCATCGCATACGGCAACGAGTCGAAACTGCGTTGCCATTGCGCGTAGTAGTTGGTGGAGACGATGTCGAGTCGGCTACCGCGATAGCGATAGCTGCTGACCTTCTCCATCAGCATGTCAGCGACAGCCTGGTGAACAGCCGGGACTTGTTCGAACCCCGGCTTCATCCAGAAAAAGACTTTCAGCGGAATGTCGCGCGTCGGCACACTGTACCGGCCGCGTGCCACCCCGTCGAAGACCCGCGGCCCAAGCTCCAGCACCCGCTGATTGCGAGCGCTGGCGCCGAGCCACTGAACGACGCCCTGGTCGTAGCTCATCGCCACGACTTGGAGCTCGATCGTCCTCGCCGACGCCGGAGCGACGGCAAGGAACAGAACGGCCAGAAGGCCCAGAAAAAGTTTCATGATCTCACCTGCACTTGTTGCAGACGATCGTCGGCAGCGTGCCGAGATCGATCTGCGGTTGAGGTTGAGCCGCCGGCGTACGCGCCGGCGACCGAATGGTCGCCTGACGCGCCTTGGCGGCGTGCAGGAAAATGAAATCGGCGCCACTGCAGCCCGTGCTGCAGAAAAGCGTCGGGATCATCAGGTAGGCCCGTTGGCCATCGGTGCTAACGCACCGGTAAGCCATAACGTTGGCCCGCCCGTCTTGGAAGACCTGTTCGATGGCTTCGCCATCGTGCTGATGGATCCGAAACTCGTCAAAGAATTCCGGCCCGGTCAGCTGCAGGCCGGCAGAAATGCCGGGCAGCATGCAGGTCTCCAGGTCTTCTTGCGTGAAGAAGGTGACGTCATGCCACCGTTCCACGAAGTGGGCAGTGGCGAACGCCACCGCCTTCTGCTCCGACGTTTGGACCGGAACAGTCGCAACGGTCGAGGCCGGAACTGGCTGATACTGCCGGGACAAAAAGCCCATAGCGAACGCCACCAGCACCGCAGCTGCGATGATAATGGCGACAAGCCATTGCCACCATTTCTTCCGCCCGGAGGCGGTATTCGTCGTTTCGTTGGTCATTTCGATGTCTCCTTCCGCCTCGATTTGTTTGAGTCCTGGTCCTGTTGGCCAGGATGAGTACCAAAACAAATCTAACGGTTTTTGATGTGACAATTTATCAACGAACACACTCATCCAACGATGAGTTGCTGTTGAGCAGCCCATCGTAGGCAGCTTAATATCAAGAAACCCGATTGTTTCCGAACACTAAGCTAGAATATGAGTTTGTAAAAGGATGTGCAGCTCAACGCTGCGAGAGAACGTATCTTCATTCACTATGATAGCACATTGTGCTCTATTTGTCAACAATTTCTCCGTATCTATGGTGAGATGTTTGATCAAAATACCCTTTATTTTAAAGGTTATTTGTCTCAATGAGCGTCGCCTCAAGAATGTAACGATCCTCCTTTGCAGCAAATACATTACAGGTTGCTAAAGTAAGCAGGTTTCCACTTACATTGGTAGGCACCACTACATCAGAAGCTTTGGCCTTATACACGCGATCGACACGATATACGTACTCTTTATCGGCAGAATCAATGCGAATGATATCACCCCAAGAGAGCTTTTGGATATCATTAAACGCCTGGAAGTTCTTATTGAACACTGTAGGGAGATAACTAGAGTGACCAAGCAAAAACACATTACCTGTCTCACCAAGATCGGCTGACTGTGGGTGATGGACCACACCGGAAAGCAAGGCCGTATCAAGATCGGCAGAAACATTTGATGTTGGATTGAGGACTGTAACAGTACGGTTCAAGGAATCAAAAGTAATAGACACAGGCTTTTCAACTACAGTTGTAGCTGGGGTCGCCACAACTGGTGTTGTATTATTCGACACAACAGGTTGTGTCTGAGACGGAGTACTGGATGCAACTGACGTCGTAGCCTCAGCAGGAGTATCTGTTTTTGGTTCAGGATAAAAATCAACAATATACAATACAAGATAGGTAAAGAATATCACCGCAAAAAAAGCAGCCAAAAAAGGCACAAAACGAGCGCGCAGTTGCCAAAGCAATTCATCAAAAGAAGTAGCGGTTTTCATACAAGTGACTAATATAATACACTAAACTATAGTTTTGTCAACCCTGACCTTTACTTTCACGTTGCCGGCGATACTGTGTCTGTGCGAGGACTGAAGGAGACAGAACGTGCCACCACCGATACTTCTTAGTGCAACCGGGGTTAGATTGTAGGGTTGACATATCACGCATAATATGATACTATCACGGCGTCATAGTACTCGAGCGTTCGGGTATGTTCTCACCCACCTCCCCTGCTCTTTCGGTACCTTCCGTACCGAACTTTGTGGTAGCTGAGTTTGAGAATGCGACACATTATTTCATTTTTATCATTTACTATGGAACAAAACACTGAACGAAGTGCTGCCATGAAGACTTTCGCTATTGTTGGCTTCGTCGCACTTATCATCTTCTTGGTTTGGTTGGCTGTTGCCATTGTCAGCTTTTTGCCGAGTGCATTTTCGTCTCTGGCATCTCTCGCAGATAGTATCTACAACCGCCAAAACACCAGCGAACTAGTAGTGAGCACCGAAGCAAACATTGTTGCTAATGGTGACACGTTTACTATTAACTGGACCAATGTTAAACAACCAGGTACCTATACATTTAGCTATGTCTGCGACAGCGGCGTCTCTGTAGACATCCGTTTCCCAGCCAACCAGATCACGGCTGTACCTTGTGGCGAGACCATTGAACTTGGCGATTCTATCTCCTCTTTGGAGGTCATGGTACAAGCCGAGCGATTGCGCTTTACCGATGTTGCATACGCAATTA
>QKBW01000056.1 GCA_003245875.1 Candidatus Kaiserbacteria bacterium | reverse complement strand
GCAAAGTCAGCGGGGTGTTTTTTTTCTTCATTGACTGCTACACGTGCGCCAGCCTTGAGGGCATCAAGATCAATGTTGCCCAGTCGACCGTATTGTGGGTATCGGCTTACATCAAAATAAACGCCATCACTGGTCTCGTAGGTGTAGCCCTTTTCGTCGAGTGTTTTTATTAAGGCGATCTGTTCCTTAACATAGTCGCTGGCTCTTGTGTATTGGGTTGGGGGAAGGATATGTAACGCCTTTGTATCTGCTTTGAATGCGGCAATATATTTGTCGCCGAGTCGACGCATATTTTCCAGCGTCATATCATACCCCTCACGCTTAAGACCCTTCATCATTTTGTCGTCACCGGTATCGGCATCGGAGGTAAGGTGACCAAAGTCAGTAAAATTCATCGTACTACGTACACGGTAACCGTTGTACATGAGAGTGCGTTTGAGAATGTCAGCAAAAATATATGCGCGTAAGTTGCCGATGTGTGCGTAGTCGTAAACAGTCGGGCCACAGCTATACATGGTTACCTCGCCTTTGCGCAGTGGTACAAACGGTTCAAGGGTACGACTAGCGGTATTGTAAAAAGAAAGTGGTGCGTCTGTGGTATCTTCTTCCTTGAACAGTGAAAACATATAAAAGCTATTGTAGCAAAAAACCACTTAAGGGCTATAGCCATTTTTTGTACCAGAAAAAGATGAAGAAAGAGACAAAACCGGTTAACATAAAAGCTAAAATTATCCAAAAGTCACCAGGCGTGCCAATAATCGGTGTTGCTATGGTGTTCATGCCAAAAATCGAAGACACCAAACTGAGAGGAAAGGTAACGAAAGCCATAATGGTCAGTGTTTTCATGATCTCGTTTTGTTTGGTGGTTATGAGGGAATTGTTGGTCTCACGCAGCTCTTGTAAAGCTAACGTGGTACGTGCTAAACGACGATTGATGTGCATGTATTGCTCATTGAGAATAACTACCTGTTCTTGTGCGAGCGTTTTGAAAATATTTGGTAGCGCACTATATAACATGCCCAATGCGCTGCCTTGCGCCTCGACGGCTTGGCGAAACATAACCAAGCGACGGCCAATCTCTGCAATTTCCTTTACCATCTCCCGTTCGTGCCCAGTGAATATTTCATTATCAATGACCGCGAGACGCTCGGTCAGGTAATCAAGCTTGTCATCCAAACCTCGATACATCAGCAGTAACAGGGATATTAGCAGATGGCCTCCAGTCAAGCGATCTTTTTTGTGAAGGAGCGTGTGCACCTCAAAATCGCTCGCAAAGTTGTCGATGCTTTGTATGTCCTCAAAGCGAATAGTTACCAAAGCTTTTTTGGTGGCAATAAATTTAACCTGGTGAGGTCGGGTGAGATCGGTTCGCTTTACGAAAGGGAAGTCCAGTACCATTTTAACGGCGTTTTTTGACGCGGTAGTGGTGACGTTGGGGGTGACACTTGTCAGATCGGTCAGATATTCTGGTGGCAGCGTGCACTCTTCAGCCAGAGTGCGTATCTCGTCCGTATCTGGTGAGAGAACATCATACCAGACGAGCGAGCCGCTATCGTGACGCGTGATCATACCTAGATAGTATACGGTCTTGTGCTAATCAAAAACCGATTCTATGCACAGTTTGCTCTTGTTTGGTGATATGCTCACCCTTATGTCATAATAGGCGAATATGCAAGATGAGGTACACACAGAGGTGACGACATCACGTCATTTGAAGGCGATAATGATCGCACTGGCTACGCTCTTGGCAGCGATAGCGTTTTTTGCCGGAGTACAGGTGGGGAGTGGAGCAACAACCGTGCCACAGTCGGCTAGTTTATTCTCAATTTTCTTACCAAAGAATGTACCTGGTACATCGGTTGATTTGTCTAATTTTTGGCAAGTCTGGAATCTTATGAATGAAAAATTCGTTTCCGGATCATCAACAGAGACAATTTCAATTGATGAGCGAGTAAATGGAGCTATTTCTGGCATGGTGCAGAGTTTTGGTGATCCATATACCATTTTCATGCCACCAGAACAATCTGAAAAGTTCTCTGAGGATATCGCTGGCAACTTTAGTGGCGTTGGTATGGAGGTTGGTATGCGAGACAATGTCATTACGGTTATCGCCCCACTACCTGATACACCAGCAGACAAAGCCGGCATTATGTCAGGGGACGCGATTGTGTCTATCGATGACATGAGTACCGAACAAATGAGTGTAGACGAAGCTGTCGATCATATTCGTGGCGAGAAGGGAACGGATGTTACATTACGTTTGTATCGCGCCGATAGTGGGCAATTTCTTGAAAAGACCATCACACGTGACACCATTGCCATTCCGACTGTGAAGACAGAACAGCGTGATGATGTATTCATTATCAGCCTGTACAGCTTTAATGCGTTGGCTGAGGATAAGATGAAGGATGCTATTCAGCAATACATGAAGAGCGGTACTCGTAAGCTCGTTCTTGATGTGCGTGGCAATCCTGGCGGTTATCTTCAGAGTGCTGTTTCTATCGCCAGCTATTTCCTTGATGGCGGCGCAGTGGTGGTTCGAGAAAGTTATGGGGAAGGAAAAAATGAGGATGTATACCGTAGTTATGGACAAACACTAGGTGATTACGCACCCAAAAAACTGGTGGTATTGGTTGATCAAGGTTCGGCATCTGCGTCCGAGATTCTAGCTGGTGCACTGCAGGAACATGGTGTCGCAACACTTATCGGTGAGCAGACCTTTGGTAAAGGATCGGTGCAGGAGTTACTGCCACTGTCTGACGGCTCATCTTTGAAGGTAACTGTTGCTCGCTGGTTGACCCCCAACGGAAATTCGATATCTAACGGAGGTTTGACACCAGATATGGTGGTTGACCGCACCTCTGATGATGTGCTTGCGGGTAAAGACCCACAACTGGACGCTGCGTTGGAGTTTATGAAGAACAAATAGATAGATCATATGAAAGTGATATTACTACAGGATGTGGCAAAACTCGGCCGACGACATAGTGTGGTTGAAGTGCCAGATGGACGCGCACTTAATCAGCTCATGCCGCGAAAATTAGCCGTACCGGCAACCCCGGAGAATCTTAAACGTATTGAGGCTCAGTTTGCTCATGACGCAACCACTGCTAAAGCAGCGGAAAGCCGCTTTATTGCGGCGTGCAAGCAGCTGAAGGATGTAACTTTGCTTGTAACAGTGACTGCGAACAAGGAAGGACACTTATTCCAGGCCGTGAAGCCTTCGGAGGTGGTGGCAGCTGCCGGAGTGCAGGGTGTTGTGTTAGAAGATTCGGAAGTATCGTTTGCAGCACCGATTAAAATGACCGGTGAACATACGGTGACATTGGTTCATGGTGATCACCACACTCCTTTGTCCATAGAAGTGAAGGCGAAATGAAATACCTGTCTTTTTTCTCGAGTACGTTTGCGTACTTCCTGTTTGGTATTTTGATCACACTTACAAGTTTATTTTTGACACAGAAATATATGTACGAACAAACAATGCTGGTGACTATGCATACAAATCATGGAGACATAGTATTAGAACTCTTTACTGGCCGCATGCCAACCACGGCTGGTAACTTTGTTAAATTGGCCAAGGAAGGTTTCTATGATGGCACGAAGTTCCATCGTGTCATTGCTGGATTTATGATCCAAGGTGGTGACCCAAACTCTAAAGACCAGCCAGATACTACATGGGGTGTTGGTAGTCCTGGATATACCATCAAGGATGAGTTTGTAAGTGACCCTGTCCTTTCTAATGTACGCGGTACCATTGCGATGGCTAACAGTGGACCAGACACTGGCGGCAGCCAATTCTTTATTAATGTGGCTGATAATACCTATCTCGACTTTGATAAGGAGCCACTAACCTCAAAGCACCCCGTGTTTGGTCGTGTGGTTATGGGTATGGAGGTTATCGATGCAATCTCAGAACTTTCAACCAAGGAACGTGATATTCCAGCTGATCCGGCTATAATTGAGAGTGTGACTGTGCAATAATAATGTATACAAAATAAAAGCAGGCGGGGCAAAGCCCCGCCTGCTTTTATTTCGCGTGTTGCTTACGCAACAACATCAACGGCTTTCTTGGTTGTCTTGTGCCCGGTAAAGCGGACTTTTCGCTGATTACGAAACTTCACCACACCTGCTACCATCGCATAAAGCGTGTGGTCACGACCAATTTTGACGTTCTTTCCAGCCTCGATCTTGGTGCCACGTTGACGCACAATGACCTGTCCGACATCCACTTTCTGTCCGTCAGCGCGCTTAACACCGAGGAACTTTGGCTGTGAATCGCGGAGGTTTTTTGATGAACCGGCCGATTTCTTGGTTGACATACTGTATAATCAAATAAATTAAAGTGCGAGCAGTATACGATATATGTGGCAAAAGTTCAAGGGTTTAATAGAAGAGCCGTTGGTGGTACTACCGCTCATTATAATTACGGTTGCGGTTATCTCTTTTGGTCTTGGCAGACAATCGGTCAATCTGCTGCCGGCGGCAGTAAGCGTTGGCGTCAGTATAGGTACCTCAAGTGATTTTGTGGTATCTACTGCAACTATAGGGGGTGAGACAGAATCTGTTTACGCCTCGAAAAATGGCACTAAATACTACTATACTGACTGCTCTGGCTTGGCTCGTATCAGTGAGCAAAACAAAATAACCTTTGGTTCGGCTCTCGAAGCTGAGGCTGCAGGGTATGGAAAAGCATCAAATTGTCACTAAGTTGGTGGGCGGCCTCTGGCCGCCCACCGTGCTATACTGCACATATGCTAGTTTTAGATATTGAAGGGAGCGGGACTGATTACCAAAAGCACTCAATCGTATCAATTGGAGCGGTTGATATGGAAGATCCAACCCGACGTTTTTATGGGGAGTGCCGAGTGTGGGATGGAGCACACATTATGGAAGATGCGCTCGAGGTCAATGGATTTACTGAAGCAGAGATAACCGATCCGACCAAAAAGAGTGAAGCCAAACTGGTAACTGAGTTTTTAGAATGGACACAACAAATGGGAGACCGAACCTTGGCTGGTCAAAATGTCTCCTATGATCGCGATATGCTCAGAGCGGCCTGTGACCGCGCCGATCTCCCTTGGGATCTCGCTTATCGCACTATCGACACTCACACTCTCTGTTGGATGCATATGGTAAAGCAGGGAGTAGAACCACCAATCGACCCGCAACATCGCCGCAGTGCATTAAATCTTGATGTGGTGCTTAATTATTGCGGTATTCCTGATGAGCCGGAACCACACAACGCTCTGACCGGGGCGCTTTCACATGCTGAAGTTATTTCACGTCTTTTGTACGACAAAAAACTTCTCCCCGAGTTTGAACAGTTTGATATTCCATGGTTGGTATAATTCAAAATATAACAGCATAACGAAATAGTATGAGCGAAAATCTGCAAGAGGGAAATGAGATGGTGAACGAGACGAAGGAAGAAACTATGGCGGGCGGCTTTGCCGCCCGCCATAACCTCACCCGTGTCACCTCACTCTCCAAATACCTCGCTCTCACGCTCTTCATCCTCCTACCATTCCTTGGTGGGTACATCGGGTATGTTTATGCTCCAGAGAAGGCAGAGGAGGTTGAAGGAACTGTGCCTGTAGAAGAGTATGAAAATACTATCGTTGACCTCACAGATAATAACGGATATGTTTTCGTAGCCTCTCAAAAACGTGGCGGGTCTGATAATCACTGGCTCGGCGGCTACCTGTATGTCCTGTCAAGTGACCTGAAGCAAGTGGTGGATAAAGGACTTTTAACGAAGCCAGATGAGTATATGTCAGGTGTATATATGTTTGGCACAGCTATATATAGTGTAAGCAGATCAGGTGTGTATAAATACGATCCAAAGCAGCATGTTTCGAAGCTTATATACTCATCTGATAAGGTTGGGGATATCTATCCCACCGATGATGGTATCTTGATTAGGGAGTTTGATGATCCGACTTGTGTTGACTCACCTACAAAAGATTGTGTCGGTGCCGTTGCCTTGTTAAAAAACTATAACAACTTGGTGACATTAGCCCATTCTGCTCCAGGTGAAATGATCGTAAGTTATGTTGGTAACTCAAAGATCTGGCTAGAAGAAGGGTATGGCGATGCGGGGTGTGTCGACAATCAGTTTTATTTGTATGACATGAATACTGCGACCAGCACAATAGATGAAAGTTTTGAAACATGTGTTGGTTTAGATGATGGTGCGGAAGTCATGCAACAATACAATCAGTCGTTATCTGCGTATCTGGAAAGTGTTGGTTCAGCGATAGCGTATTGGCCGGATAGAATCTACGCAGCAAAAGTAGCTGATGGTCAATTTATTTCCGTTGATTATTCAATGACGGACGTACAGTCTGTGGTTGATGGTTTAGTATGGAAGCTTCATTTGTCAAAAAGATCTGAAGAAATGTCTGATGATGTAATGCTAGAGAGTCGCGACGTGTCACTATTTTCATTCGTGATAAATGGTGGCGAACAAAATATAGAATCTAGTTGGCCACTTTACGCAACTTCAACGGTATATCTGTCCGACGGTGAGGAGTACTTTAAGTTACATGAAGCAAACGAGCATTGTTCACTCATATCGGAGGAAAATCTCACTAACGTACTCAGTGATACAAATGCACGAAAGGACATTTTGTCCTCGTATGTAAAGTCGGTAGACAACGTATATGCTGGCGTATCGTGTTGGGTCGCTGGTAGCGGATATGAGATGTATTTGATCAAAGATAACATTGGTGTCGCACGAGTTTTGGGATTTACGGTTAGCGAACTTTCGGCTGAAGCAAGAGCGGCTAATATAAGTCCATTTGGCAAAATGGTGGTTTTATATCCACAACAATAACCAACTTCTCCACGGAAGAAATAATTTAAATACAGGGTTAGTGTTATACTAACTATGTTAATTGTTCTTGATTTGTATGGTAAAGAAACATGTTCTTACGAAAAAGGAGGATAAAAAGCTCAATGCGTGTCGTGTGGTTACTGATTTACTTGATACTGACGGTGACGCGGTTGAGAGCTGGCGTATTTTCCGTATTATGGCGGAATTTGTCGAAGGGTTTGAATTACTACGCAAATATGGCTGCGCCGTGACCTTTTTTGGTAGTTCACGCACCAAGCCAACCGACCCTTACTACGAAGCGGCTGAAGAGCTGGCAGCAAAATTGGCTAAAAAGAAATTTACAGTCATTACCGGTGGTGGTGGCGGAATCATGGAAGCTGCCAACGTTGGCGCTTTTAAGGTGGGAGGTAATTCCGTTGGTCTCAATATCAAGTTGCCACATGAACAGCAACTCAATCCGTATACGACAGAATCACTTTCCTTTGATTTCTTTTTTTCTCGTAAGGTGATGTTGGCGTTTGCCTCTGAATGTTACGTCTATTTTCCCGGTGGCTTCGGCACCATGGATGAATTCTTTGAATTGCTGACGTTGGTGCAAACTAAAAAGATCGCTCGTGTGCCAATCGTTTTGTACGGAGCTGATTATTGGAAGCCAGTCTTGCAATTCTTTGAAGCGCAGATGCTTCGAGAACACAAGGCGATCAGCCCAGAAGATATGGAATTGTTTGCGGTCGTTGATGATATTTCAACTGCTTATAAACACATTTTGAAAGTTGTCGATGGTACATGCGGCAATGCCCCGCAAGTTTGATTATGCCTATTGCGTATTTTGATGACAAAAAAATAC
>QKBW01000022.1 GCA_003245875.1 Candidatus Kaiserbacteria bacterium | reverse complement strand
CCCTACGTTGACGAGAAGCTCCTCAAAAAGATCGCCGGCAAAAAGCCGGGCGAGGGAGGAACCACCAAAATGTGGGCACGCGATTCACTGATCTCACCGGAAATGGTGGGCTTTACCTTTGGTGTACACAACGGTAAAACACATATCGAAGTCATCCCGACTGAAGAGATGGTTGGTCACCGCTTTGGTGAATTCGCGCCAACAAAGAAGTTCTACCGTCACGGCGGTAAGATGCAGAAGGAACTTGATCAGAAGAAGAAAGAAGCAGAAATTGCAGCGGCTAAAGCTGCGAAGGCTGCATAAGTATTGGCTCAACTATGAAAGCAGTACTCAAAAATTATCGCCAGTCACCTCGTAAGGTTCGCCTCGTTGCTAACCTGATTCGTGGCAAAAAGGCAACAGAAGCGCTCAACACACTTCGTTTCGTGGACAAACGCGCAGCCGCGCCGTTTGCGAAGGTTATCGAATCAGCGCTTGCTAACGCTCGCGTTGCGGGCAAGGAGGTCGAACATTTGAAGATCACCCGTGTGTCGGTTGATAAAGCGCCAACATTAAAGCGTTTTATGCCGCGTGCCCGTGGTTCAGCTTCACGTATTAATCGTCGCAACAGTCACATTACTGTTGAATTAGGATAATTTGTTATGACACACGTTGCACATCCGTATGTACAGCGCATCGGTATCATCCGTGACTGGCGTAGTCGTTGGTTTACGAATGATCCAAAGAAATTCCGCGAGTACCTTCGCACTGATGCTGCCGTTCGTAAGCTTTTGGAAAAAAAGTTGAAGGGTATGTCAGTTGACACCATCGACATCGAACGCGATGAGAAAGCATTGCGCATTATTGTGAAGACCGCTCGCCCGGGCCTGGTTATTGGCCGCTCCGGAGAGGGTGCGACTGCACTGAAAAAGGATATTGACATGCTCCTTCGTACCTTGAAGCTCTCTGAAAAACCAGAGATCAAACTTGATATTGAGGAAGTTCGTAATCCTGAGACCAGTGCACGTATCGTTGGTCAGATGGCCGCAGAAGCATTGGAAAAGCGTATGCAATTCCGTCGTGTTCTCAAGCAGACCATTGAAAAGACCATGGCCAATCGAGACGTACAAGGTGTCCGTATCATCATGTCCGGACGTCTTGGCGGTGCTGACATGGCTCGTCGTGAAGAGTTGAAGAAAGGTCGAATCCCATTGCAAACCCTGCGTGCTGATATCGATTTTGCTCGCGTTGAGGCCAATCTACCGTATGGTGTGATTGGTATCAAGGTGTGGATCTATCGAGGTGATGTGTTCGCAGACCGTAAGGCTCATGACCGTGGACAGGAGGCGAAGCAGCCTGTCGCCCGCCGTCGTGCACCGCGCGCCTAATAAAATTCTCGTATGTTATTTCCTAAAAAAGTAAAACACCGCAAGTGGCAGACTGACCGCAAGAGTCCAGAGAAGCTACAGCGTCCCGATACGCGTGGTACGACAGTTGCGTTTGGTGAATATGGTTTGCAAGCAACCAGCCCTGCTCGTGTGAAGAGCAACCAGATCGAGGCTGCACGTCGTGTGATCTCTCGTACACTGGGTAAGACCGGTCGCATGTGGATCCGTATTTTCCCTGACAAGCCGGTCACTAAGAAAGCCGCTGAAGTACCGATGGGTAAGGGTAAGGGTGACCCCGACCACTTCATTTTTGAAGTGGCACCGGGTCGTATCCTCTTTGAAGTAGAGGGTGTGCCAGCCGATGTTGCCAAAGAAGCTATGCGCAAGGCAACTGCAAAACTGCCACTGAAGGGTCGATTTGTTACTCGTGAAGAAACGGTTAACCTCAATCGCTAACATGACAAACGTAATGGAACAATTCGAGAAGATGACTGAAGCTGACATTGCTAAGTTTGTCACTGAAAAGCGTGAGCTTATCCAGTCTGCACGTTTCGGTACCGGTAGTACCGACGTGAAAGCACAGCGTGCTGCCAAGCGTGACATTGCGCGTGCATTGACCGCATTACGCATGCGTGCCGCTAAGTAACATGGAAAATCGTATGGATACAAATACACAAAACACTCCAAAAACTGGCGGTCGCGTACTCCGCGGCACAGTTGTAGCGAGTAAAATGCAGGATACCTGCACCGTAGCGGTTGAACGCTACGTGAAGCATCCGAAGTACAAGAAGTACCAGCGCCGTACCAAGAAGTATTTGGTACATGATGCGGGGAATACCGCTGTTGTTGGTAGCAAGGTCGAGATCAAAGAAGTTGCTCCTATCAGTAAGCGAAAGCACTTTACTCTGGTAAAGAGCGCATAAATCTAGACATATGATCCAACCACAAACAATCGTTAAGATCGCAGACAACTCTGGCGCAAAAGTCGGACGCGTCTTCAAGATCTTGGGTGGCTCTAAGAAGCGTTATGCTGAGCTTGGTGAAATGGTGGTACTCTCAGTACAAACCGCCGAACCACGAAAGGCAGTCAAGAAAAAGGATGTTGTCTATGGAGTTATTGTTCGCCAGCGTAAGCCGTACCGTCGTGCTGATGGCTCATACGTGAGCTTTGACGAGAATGCTGTCGTTTTGGTCGACAAAGAGAAAAAGGAGCCGAAGGCAAACCGTGTGTTCGGTCCGATTCCTCGTGAACTTGCAGAAGCCGGTTATCAGAAAATAGTTTCCCTCGCGCCCGAGGTAGTATAAGCATATGAAGATCAAGAAAGGAGATTCTGTTGTCGTACTCGCCGGTAAGGACAAGGGTAAGACCGGAGTTGTCACTCATACGTATCGCGAGAGTGACCAGGTGATCGTTGAGGGTATTAATCTCGCTACGAAGCACCAAAAGAACCGCCGCGTACGTTCACAAGGACAGATCATCGAACGTGAAGCACCGATTCATGTTTCAAACATTGCATTATCAGAAGGTGGTAAGCCGGTACGAGCTGGATACAAGAAGGAAGGTGATAAGAAGGTTCGTGTTTCTCGTAAGAGTGGCAAAACCATTTAAGAGCCAGATCAATACCATCGTATGAACAACATGCAAACAAAATTCGCCGGTGTCTTTGAGGCGCTCAAGAGCACATTCGGCTACAAGAATGTCATGCAGACCCCACGGGTTACTAAAGTAGTCGTTTCTGTCGGTACCGGTAAGGTAGACGACAAGGCAAAGATCGCGCTCATCCAGGATCGTTTGGCTCGCATCACCGGCCAGCAGGCCGCACCGCGTCAAGCCAAGAAATCTATCGCATCATTCAAGTTGCGTCAGGGTGACATCATTGGCTATCAGGTTACCTTGCGTGGAGAGCGTATGCGCTCTTTCCTCGACAAGCTCGTCCATGTGGCTTTGCCGCAGACACGAGACTTCCGTGGCTTAAAGACCACTGCTCTTGATGACATGGGTAACATCACCTTGGGTATCAAGGAGCATACTATTTTCCCGGAAACTCACGACGAAGAATTGAAGAATGTGTTTGGCCTGGCTATCACCATTGTGACCACAGCCAAGAGCAAAGAGGAAGCAGAGGCATTGCTACGTCATATTGGCTTGCCGTTGCAAAAAGCTGAATAAGCTTTTTAGAAAGCAAACTGCTTTGCTTTCGGCAATGGCAAGAACCGCAGTCATGTTTTCAATTATTTTTTCCTAGAATTGAAAACGGGCGAGGTGGGCCCGATAGTTCTTAGTACAAATTTTCATGCAATGAGAATTTTACTTAGAAACTAGCGGGTGTCGTTGCAGAAGGAGGAAGTGACTGCGTAAGCACGCTTTCTGCTCTGGGAAAACAATCTAAATAACGGAACGACCACACGGCCGGGGCAAAGCCCCGGCCGTTTGGTTTTGATTAAATCTGTTGCAATTTTTCAATTTTTTAGTATAGTAGCACCACTACGAGCAGGGCGGTCGAGCCATGCCGTAATTAATAGGGGATGAGTCGGCACTATCTAGCCGATACCATTCCGCCATAAATAGTAACCAGATGGCACGAACATCAATTAAGGTGCGCGCAAGTCGCACACCGAAGTATCAGTGCCGGGTGGTCCGTCGTTGTAGCGTTTGCGGACGTAAACACGGTTACATGCGAGATTTCGACATGTGCCGCATCTGCTTCCGTGAAGCAGCACACGAAGGACATATCCCAGGTATCACAAAATCATCATGGTAAGCGATACAGTCGGAGACTTCATCATTCAGCTGAAGAATGCCGGCGTCGTGGGCAAAAGCCACGTATCGCTGCCGTATTCAAAGCTCAAGTTCTCCATAGCAAAGAAGTTGGAGGAGAAAGGCTACGTTGCTGCAGTTTCTGCAGACAACAACACTGTGGGTCGTAAACTCACGGTCGAATTAGCATATACCGACGGTAAGCGCGCTCGCATCAGTGGTGTGAAGCGTATGAGCAAGCCGGGTCGACGATTGTATGCAAAGGTCTCGGATATACATCCGGTTAAGTTTGGTAAGGGCAACATGTTCCTTTCAACACCTGCAGGTATCCTCACTGATGATGAGGCGCGTGTGCAGAATGTTGGTGGAGAAGAGCTCTTCATGATTTGGTAGTTATGAGTCGTCTAGGAAAAATTCCAGCCGCTGTGCCTTCAGGTGTGGAGGTAAGCGTTGCTGACGGAGTACTGACTGTCAAAGGTCCAAAAGGTACTTTAACCAAGCAGATTCATCCAGCAGTTACTATCACTGTTGCTGACGGTCATGTGACTGTTACTCCGGTTGAGGGTCGTGATGAGGCAAAAGCTATGCATGGTACCTACGCCGCACATGTGAAGAACATGTTGGCAGGTGTTACCGAAGGGTATACCAAGAAGCTTGAAATCGAAGGTGTGGGTTACCGCGCTGAGGTGAAGGGCCGTACATTGGTACTCAGCATGGGCTTCTCTCACCCGGTGAATATGGAAGTACCGGAAGGTATTGAAGCCTTGGTCGAGAAAAGTGTGATCACATTAACTAGCTTTGACAAAGAGCTGCTCGGTCAATTTGCTGCCAATGTTCGTGCCGTTCGTCCACCAGAACCATACAAGGGTAAGGGTATTCGATACGCAGGGGAGTATATTATTCGTAAGCAAGGCAAGAAAGCCGTCTAAAACTCTCTATCACTTCATCTGTGTCGTTGTGCTCCGGCAAAATGATTTTCACTGGACTCTTGTCCCGCTCAAATCATTTTCCTTGCACGCCTCGCATCTAAAGCAATAGTGAGCTTTAGAAAAATTATGTGAAGAGAGGTCAAGAAATATGATAAACAAATCACAACAGAAGACGGCCATGCGTACCGCTCGCCATGCTCGTATTCGTGCCAAAGTACACGGAACAGCAGAGCGTCCACGACTTGCTGTCTTTCGAAGTAATATTGCGCTCTATGCGCAGATCATCAACGATGATGCGGGCACTACGCTCGTAGCGGCAGATACACGCAAGGTCAAGGGAGCTACCACACGTGAGCGTGCGATAGCAATGGCAAGCGATATCGCTGCAACCGCCAAGAAAGCAGGCATTGAGGCTGTGGTCTTCGACCGCGGTGGATTCCCATACCAGGGCACCATTGCTGCCTTTGCAGAAGCTGCTCGCGAAGCGGGGCTCGTCTTCTAAGTTACTCATTTAAAAACAATTATTGTGTCTACAGAAAATCAGCAGGAAGCTACAATGGAACAGCCAACAGCTGCGCCAGCTTCAGAGGGCAATACCTCTACCGATGCACCCGCTGCCAAAGGATCTGGTCGAGAAGACCGTCCGGCGCGCGGACGCTCTCGGGAACGAGGTGATCGTGGTGGCAACCGTCGCCCACGTCGTGGCCCACGTCGCGAAGAGCGTGCTCGTCCTGAGTACGACCAAAAGATTATCAGTATCCGTCGTGTGACGCGTGTGATGGCCGGTGGTCGTCGCTTCAGCTTCTCAGTTGCGATGGTTATTGGTGACAAGAAAGGAAAGGTGGGGGTTGGCATCGGTAAGGCCGGTGATACCCAGCTCGCCATTGAAAAGGCGATGCGTAATGCCAAAAAGAACATGATCACTGTGCCAATGAATAAGCACAGTCAGATCGCTCATGACGTACACACTAAGTATGCGTCAAGTGAAGTGATGATCATGCCGGCTCCGGGCCGTGGATTGGTTGCAGGTTCATCAGTACGTACCGTGCTTGAATTGGCAGGTGTCAAGGATGTAACCGCGAAGATCTTCTCTCGTAGTAAGAACAAACTTAACAATGCTCGCGCCGCTGTCGAAGCGCTCAAGCAGTTGCAGGCAAACTAGTATGCAGTTACATGAATTAAAGCCGACAACCCCGCGCAAGAGTGAAAAGCGTATCGGTCGTGGCGGCAAACGAGGTAAGACCTCAGGTAAGGGTACCAAGGGTCAGAAGGCACGAGCTGGTAACAGTACTCGTCCGGAAATGCGTGACATTATCAAGAAACTGCCAAAGCTCCGTGGTCATGGTAAGAACCGTGCTGATACCGTTAACGCAGAACGTCAGTTGCCCGTGGTGATCAACGTCTCTGTTTTGAACACCTTTGAGGGTACAGAAGTGTCTCCAAAGACACTGGTGGCTGCCGGATTGGTAGCAACTCGTCGCAAGCAGGTGCCGGCAGTGAAGATTCTTGGTACCGGAGAATTGACTAAGAAACTCACCGTTACCGGCTGTCAGGTTTCTGCATCAGCCAAGGTCAAAATAGAAGGCGCGGGCGGAACAGTTGCATAGGGTATACTAATACGCATATGCAGAAATTCATTCACAAGCTCAAGATCATCGTTACCGACACTGCTATTCGTAATCGTGTGCTGTTCGTGTTGGCTGCATTGGTGATTTTCCGTGCGCTCGCATCGATCCCGATTCCGGGTGTTGATATGGTTGCATTGGATAACTTCTTCAACAGTAATCAGTTCTTCGGTCTTCTCAACATCTTCTCTGGTGGCGGTCTTTCTAAGCTGTCACTGGTGATGCTTGGTGTGGGGCCATTCATTACCTCTTCTATCATCATGCAGTTGATGACCATCATGAGTCCTCAGCTGAAGAGTCTCTACACTGAAGAAGGAGAGACTGGCCGTGCAAAATTCACGCAGTACTCTCGTTTGTTGACATTGCCACTGGCTGCATTGCAGGGTTTTGGTTTCCTAACCTTGTTGCAGACACAGGGAGTGCTCGGTAACCTGACTCAGTTCGAGTTCATAACCAATATTGTATTGGTAGTTGCCGGTTCTATTCTCTTGATGTGGATCGGTGAACTGGTAACTGAGTATGGTATCGGTAATGGTGTATCAATCATCATCTTCTCCGGTATCGTTGCAGGATTACCGATCACGGCCAGTCAACTGGCATACGGGTACTCAGCTGCTCAGCTGCCGCTGTACGTTGGTTTCACTTTGATTGCATTGGTGATTATCTATGCGGTAGTCATTATGACCGAGGCTGAACGTCCAGTTCCGATTACCTACGCCAAACAGAGTCGCGGTGGGCAAGTATATGGTGGCACGCAATCATACGTACCACTACGCCTCAATCAGGCTGGTGTTATCCCGATCATCTTTGCACTGTCCGTGCTGCTCTTCCCACAGATGGTTCTTAACATTTTGGCAGCGTTTCATTTCTCATGGGTGGCCAGCGCCACAACCGTTGTGAATGGATTCTTTGCCAATCAGCTATTCTATGCCTTGGCATACTTTGTGTTGGTGGTACTTTTTGCCTTCTTCTATACTGCAGTTACCTTTGACCCAGAAGCAATGGCAAAGAACCTCCAACGGAATGGTGCCTTTGTGCCGGGTATTCGCCCGGGGGCACAGACCGCAACATACTTTGGTAACGTGATCACTCGCCTTACTTTAGTTGGTGCAATCTTTCTTGGTTTCGTTGCCGTCTTACCGATCGGCATGCAGATAGCAACCGGTGTAACCGCACTGACCATTGGTGGTACTGCACTCCTGATCGCCGTATCTGTTGTACTCGACTTGGTGCGTCGTTTGGATGCGCAGGTAAGTCTTCGGGAATATTAATTCCTCTCGCAAGAGTTACGGTTCAAACACCTACATGAAAGCGCGGCTCTGGCCGTGCTTTCATG
>QKBW01000047.1 GCA_003245875.1 Candidatus Kaiserbacteria bacterium | reverse complement strand
GCAAAGCCCCGCCGCTTTTAGTTATGCACACCTGAAATGGTTGCTGGTGGGATGAAGTGGTTTATAATACCAATGTGGTGGGAGATAGTGGTATATCAGAAATGATGTACGGCCGTGTCTTGTCGTAGGTATCAGCCATGACCAGTGGTGGTGTCGTGGCTGGCACCTACGACAAGAACGATATATCGAATATGTTGATCGGAGAGTACACACATACGTTGGATACCAAGAAAAGGCTATCTTTGCCGTCTAAATGGCGCAAAGAACTTGGTAAAAAGTTGATACTCACGAAAGGCCTCGATACATGTCTCTTCGTGTACACGGTCCCGGCGTGGCAGCGCATAACCGAGAAGATCGGTGAGCTCTCGCTGGGATCAGCAGGTACACGTAGCTTCAATCGCTTCTTTATTTCAGGAGCGGTCGAAGTGGAGGTAGATGGCAATGGACGTATTCTCATTCCAGATTTTTTAAAAGAGTTTGCGACTCTCAAGACCAAAGTGGTCTTCGCCGGAGTTTATGACCGTGTAGAAATTTGGGACGAGAAAGTGTGGAATGCTTACAAGAAAAAAATTGAGCACCAAGCAGATGACTTGGCTGAGAAGCTGAGTGAGATTGGCGTCCTGTAGGCACGAATGCCACATAAGCAAGTAGAGCAGCTTATGGATCACATCACGGTACTAAAACAAGAAGCGATCAATGCACTAGCCATAGAAGCTCGTGACATCATTGTTGATGCAACGTATGGCGGCGGCGGACATAGCCGTGCCATTCTTGAGTATTTAGGTCCAGAAGGCAAGCTTCTCAGCATCGACGCTGATCCAACAGCATTTGTGGACAATCCGATCACAGATTCGCGACATGCTGCAGTTGTCGACAACTTTCGCAACCTGGCAGACATTCTCATGCGGACAAATGTGGGTCCGGTTGATGGTATTCTGGCTGACCTCGGTTGGCGCAGTCAACAGTTTGAAGCAGGGGAGCGAGGGTTCTCCTTTCAAAAGGATGAACCGCTGCTGATGACCTATGGTGATCCGACAACACACCTATTTACTGCGTACGACGTGGTGAATGAGTGGGGAGAAGAAAATCTGGCTGATGTCATCTATGGATATGGTGGCGAACGATTCTCCCGGCGTATAGCAAAAGCTATCGTCGAAGCACGTGCTATACATCCGATAGAGACATCGTTGGCTTTGGCCGAGATCGTCGCGCATGCTATCCCGCATGTCGCACGAGGCCATATTCATCCTGCAACCAAGACATTTCAAGCCATTCGCATTGCCGTTAATGACGAATTGGGCGCACTTGAGCAGTTGATCCAGCAAGGATTTGCTGCCCTGGCTCCAGGCGGTCGTTTGGTGCTCATAACATTTCATAGTCTTGAAGATCGTGCTGTTAAGCACGCCTTTCGTACCCTTGCTCACTCTCAAATCGCTACACTTATTACCAAAAAACCAATTGTCGCCAGTCCTGAAGAATTAGCACACAACCCACGTGCCCGCAGCGCCAAGTTAAGAATCATAGAAAAAACAACATGACAAAGCCAGCCCAGATCATCGCCAAAGAAACACGATACCTCTATCTACTGATAGCATTGTGTGTCGCACTCTTTGCCACGTACATGTATCTGGTTTCAGCCTCGGTGGTGCATGTCGTGGAGCGTAAGGAGAGTATGCGCAACAGCACAGAGCTACAGTCTGAGATAGCAAAACTCGAAGCAAAATATATTGCGCTGCAACACACTATCAGTGAAGATTTGGCACTACAGAGTGGTTTTGTACCGGTAGCGGATAAGGTTTTCCTGCACCGCAACGATACGGTCGCGTTACTGTATAATGGTCAGTAATATGGGCATGCGGGCGTTGGCCATTCGTCGTATTCGTATTCTCACAAGCGCGATCATCGCGCTTGCTCTTTTGTTAATTGCCCGCTGTTACTATTTGCAGATCAATCAGCATTCAGTCTATGTGGAGAAAGCGACGCGTCAGTATGTGCATACAGTGCGCGATATTTATGATCGTGGCAGTATCTTCTTTACTACTAAGGAAGGGGAACTGGTGTCAGGGGCGGCAATTGAATCGGGGTATGTATTGGCAGCTGATCCTACAGCGGTCGAAGATGCCCAGACAGAGTGTGAGCAGCTAGCTCAGCATCTGACACTCGATATTGAACTTTGTGTTGCTCGCGCGACCAAGCCAGACCGTACGTACGTTGAGCTTGATTCAACAGTACCGGAAGAGGTTGCACAAAATATTGATACCAAAACCTTGCCGGGTGTTTCCCTCTATCGTACGCAATGGCGTTATTATCCAGGCGATACAGTGGCAGCGAGAACTGTCGGCTTTACTTCATATCTTGATGGCAGCACGCAGCCGGTTGGGAGTTATGGCTTGGAGCGATCATATGACAACATCCTCAGCCGCGACCCCAATCGTCTCTCGGTGAACTTTTTTGCGGAGATATTTGCTAATCTGACCGCTCCTGAAGAAGAAGTTTCAGAGTCAAACAAGCCTGGTAGTGTGGTCACTACCATTGAACCAACGGTGGCGCGTATGCTTCAAAATGAACTACAGACGGCACAAGACAAATGGCAGAGTAATCTTACCGGTGGCATTATCATGGATCCAAAGACGGGTGCTATTTATGCCATGGATGTTGTGCCAGCCTTCAATCTTAATGATCGCAAGGATGTGCCGATCGAAGATTTTCGCAATCCTTTGGTTGAGAATGTGTATGAAATGGGTTCGATCATCAAGCCATTGACTATGGCCTCGGGTCTTGATGCAGGTGCGGTAACACCGTCGACCACCTATGACGACCCAGGTTGTTTGGAGCTTGACGGCTTTAGGGTCTGTAACTACGACCATCGCGCTCGCGGTGTCGTTCCGATGCAGGAGGTTCTCAACCAATCACTCAATACCGGTGTTTCTTTTGTGGTGCGTACCATGGGCAAGGATAAGTTTCGTGACTATTTCACTAAACTCCAGTTGGGTAGTGAGACAGGCATTGATCTTCCGAACGAGGCACATGGTTTGGTGCAAAACCTGCAGTCACCACGTGATGTCGAATACGCCACCGCATCTTTTGGACAAGGTATTGCTATGACGCCGGTAGAAACCGTTCGTGCATTGGCGACACTTGGTAATGGTGGTTACTTGGTGACGCCTCACATGGCTTCCAAGGTTGTGTATGACGACGGCACTGAAAAGGAAATTTCATACCCACAGGGTGAGCAGATCTTTAGCGCACAGACCAGTGAAACCATTTCTCGTATGCTGACTACCGTGGTAGACAAGGCACTGCGTAATGGTACGGTCAAGTTGCCTGATTATTCAGTGGCTGCCAAGACCGGTACGGCCCAAATCGCCGATCCACAGGGTGGCTATTATGACGACCGCTATTTGCACTCATTCTTCGGTTATTTTCCGTCTTACGACCCCAAATTCATCGTTTTCCTGTATACTGTAGAACCAAAGGGAGTGCAGTACGCGTCGGAGACGCTCACCGAGACCTTTATGGATATTACAAAGTTTTTGATCAATTATTACGCTATTCCACCTGACCGATAGTATGAAACATATGCTCAAGCAGATCGTTGTTGCCTTACTTACACTCGAAGCCAAAGTACTTCTGCGGCGACATAAACCAATGATAATTGCGGTTACCGGCAGTGTGGGTAAAACATCCACTAAGGACGCCATCTTTGCCGTTGTCAAGCATACCTACCGTGCCCGTAAGAGTGAAAAAAGTTTTAACTCTGATCTTGGGGTACCGCTGACCATTCTCGGTTTGCAGAGTGCGTGGAATAGTCCGTGGTTGTGGTTGAAGAATATCTCTGATGGGGCCTATCGTGCATTGTTTTCCAAAGAGTATCCTGAGCTTTTGGTGCTCGAAATGGGCGTTGATCGTCCGGGTGATATGGCAAAACTCACCAAGTGGATCAAGCCTGAAGTAGTGGTATTGACCCGCTTGCCTGATGTACCGGTGCACGTGGAGTTCTTCGCTTCGCCCGAGGCTGTGGTAGCTGAAAAGATGGAGTTGGTCAAGGCGCTTCGCCCGGATGGTGTTTTGGTATACAACAATGATGACGAACGAGTGCGTGAGCTCATAGAGGGGGTACGACAGCGATCGGTCGGCTATAGCAGGTACTCACTTTCAGACTTTACTGCTTCTGCCGATACGGTGGTGTATGAAGATGGTGTGCCAGCAGGACTCGAATTCTTGCTGACCCATGCTGACACCAACGTACGCCTTTCTGTGCGTGGCTCACTCGGTGTGCAGCAAGCATACAATTATACTGCCGCGGTGGCGG
Organism: Candidatus Kaiserbacteria bacterium; assembly: GCA_003245875.1. Lineage (GTDB taxonomy): Bacteria > Patescibacteriota > Minisyncoccia > Phycocordibacterales > UBA918 > OLB19. Next base: position 3,786 of record QKBW01000047.1, on the reverse strand, counting down.
TGGGTGACCTCTTCAAGGTGTCGATGTCGGCAGCGGCTGCACACCTGGCCGAGTACGTGCCTCCAGCCGGACGTATGCGCATCATCCCCGGTCTTAAAGAGACTCTCTTGCTCGATGACACCTACAACTCTTCACCGGTGGCCGCCGAGCGTGCATTGCTCACCTTAAAGGAGTTACATGGCCACAAACGCAAAATAGCGGTCTTGGGGGACATGTTGGAGCTCGGGCAGTTTTCAGTCGAAGAACACGAAAAGCTAGGTGCCTTAGTACCGGAGTGTGCCGGTATGTTGGTGACCATCGGGGTGCGCTCACGCAAAATTGCTGAAGGCGCACTCGAGCATGGCATGAGCGAGAAGAATATTCTGCAGTACGATACGGTAGAACGAGCCGCTAACGAACTGCAAACCTTGATCCGTCCCGGGGATATGATCTTGGTAAAAGCCTCGCAGGGTATACGCGCAGAAAAGCTCGTCTTAGAGCTCATGGCTGAGCCGGACAAAGCCCCCGAGCTTCTGGTCCGCCAAGATGTGGCGTGGCAGATGAGATAAAAATCGGGCGCAGCGGAAACAAGTTCCGCTGCGCCCTCGCGCTTCAATCGTCTTCATCCCCATTCTCGTCCTCATACTCGCCAACGAGGTCGTCAAGCAGAACGTAGAAGCCGTCCTCAGCCACGTTGCTTTCGATCCGCACTGCCTTGACTTTACGGAAATTTGTCAGCAAGGCAAAGGCCACCGGTTCGGTCGTAGTGATGACCTCGCCGCAGCAAGATAGACGGGCCGTTGTCTCTAATACCAAGATTGGCAACTCATTACCTATGAGCGAAAAAAAGGGGATAGGCCCCAAATCGTGGGGAATCAAGATCTCCTCCATTGCTTCTGCTAGGAAATATAATACACACCTACATAGTGTCAATCATTGCTAGTTTGTTCCATTGCGCTTTCGCGAAAATTTGCTATAACTATGAGCACGTTTTTACGTGAAAATAAGGCAGGGGAGAAGAAATAAAAAAAGAATTGGCCCTATCGTCTAGCGGCTAGGACATCGCCCTCTCACGGCGGTAACCCGGGTTCGATTCCCGGTAGGGTCACCAATTAGAGAGCTAGTTCGAGCACTCGAGAAGGGTCGAGAACTAGCAAACAAAAACAGTCTCAATATGAGACTGTTTTTGTTTGAATCTTACATCTAAAGTTCTCCAATAAGGGTCTTTATTTCGGATTTTGCAGAAACAGGGTCTATTGTTTTTGGGATGTGAATAAATGCATATTTACCTCTAAAATTTGAGTTTAATACTCGAACAGATAGTAAGTTACACCAAGAATTACCTATACCTGTGCTGTATTTAGAGTTTAAAGTCACTGGCAAAATTTGGTCGATGTCTAACCTTTCGCTGTTTTTGATTTCTTGGTTACGAAATTTTTTATTACATTTAGTTTCTATTCGTAACTTGTTTTGGTCTTTACCAGAGTATTCACCTAACCCAATAACATAGTTAAAATTTCTTATCACCTGCATTAAATCATCTATAGATGTGTGTGATGACTCGATAATTAAATTTTTGAAAGGCAAATCCGCGACCACCTTCTCTGCAATCGTATTCTTAAAGGCGACTAACAAGATGGTGTTGCCTATATTATCTTTCATATATCTAACATCGGAAATACATCTAGGGCAACTTCCTCATATGGATGTCTGCTATTGATTATTTCTTTTGCAAGTGATAATTGGTCCTTATGACAGACGAACTCTAAAACTACCTCGTCCACTTCCTCTAATTTGTCTACTTCACCTACATGCGGTTGGGCGTCTTTATTTGGTTTGAAGTAACCCTTACCCTTTGTCACAAAACTACAGTGCGTATAGTTACCGATTGTGCTAATGCCAGCCTCACCCAACCCATTCTGAATATTTCTTACCACTTCTTCAGGGCAGGTTACCCATACTTTTACGTTTTCACTAAATTCCATATCCTATCTAAGACCTTACTTCATTTAACCAACCCGCCACCGCATCTGCAATCTCTTGCTCATGTCCACGATAGCCATGATTGGCGTCTCCTAAGACCTCTGTTCTTTTCTTTGGACTTGAGCTCAACGCAGTTTCTAATCGTGAAAATGTTTCCTCGATTGGAACTACGAGAGCATCATCTTTAGTACCCATAACAGCATAGGTGGGTACTGTAATTTTTCCTAAAGTTTCCAACTTATCCTCTGGATTATAAAAATTAAAAATAGCATCTTTAGCGTTGTCATCAAACAAACTCAAGTAAGTGTTAGCACTCACTGGATATTCGCCCCAAACCCATTCAGACAAAATTGTATCTCCCTTATTCTCAGCAACCAATTTCTTGGCTTCAGTGATTTCTTTTTCAAACTGTTCTCTGTTTGAACGCACCAATCCAAGCATGTCTGATGGAGATAATAGAAGAAGTGATTTGATTCGATTGTCATTCGTCTCCGCCATATAATACGCGACCTTTGGACACCCTAGACTGTGACCAGATAGATGGATATCAGAAAAACCTTGTTCTTCTACAAAATCAATAAAGGCTTTGATATCTAGTAGAGACTCTTCAAATTTTTCGTAGGTAGTACCAACTCTTACCATCTCAGGTTCTTTCCCGTCTACAATACGATATGTATCCTTAAGAAACTCGCAACCTCTGTTATTGAAAACACAAAATGCAAATCCGTTATCAGTTAGCTTTTTGGCAACAAAGTCTAAAAAATTGTTTTCGTAAAAGTTGCCACCCATACCATGAACATGGACCAGAACCGATTTTGTTTCGTTATCTGGTTCATAGAGTAAACCGTGTAATTCGAGTCCGTCTGGCGTATATATTCTGTTGAAGGTGGTTTTCATAGATGTTGTATTATTCTGCTGATAAAAACTCCTCAGCTTTCTTATTCACCTCATCAATTACTTCAGGATGGAGACGGTAATCATGTTCAGAATTTATCTTTATAAGTTGCTTTGGTTCAGCAGAAGAATCAAACATTTCTTGCACATCATCTAAAGTAACTAGTACATCTTCAGTACCCGCAAAAAATAACTTCGGCTTAGCGCAAGCATCGAGACCAGAGTAGTCTGCAAGATCATCAAAGTAACTCATCGGTAGTCTGAATTCCTTTTGTTCTGCTGTACGCTCGGTTCCTGGTGGGAGGTCACGGTGTGAAATATGTACTGCCTCATTTGTCTCTGGTTTTCCACTTGGTCCCCAGTGTGACATAACAGCAATCATGTGTGTCACGTACTCATTATTTACTCCTGCGAGTAGAGCCATCGTCCCACCTCTACTATGTCCCAGAGCAACTGTAGGTTTATTGCCAAAGTGAGCAATAATTTCGTTAATTGCAGTTAGATAATTTGGAGTTGTATAGAGAGAAATATCACCACCACTTTCCCATGTTCCAGGTGGGTCAAAAGATACCGTAAAGAAACCTTTGTCTGCAAAAAAGTTCATGTGACTCTTAATATGAGCATAGTCTTTTGTATCTAGACGACCCGGTAGACAAAGCATCAGACGTTCACTACTTGGATTACCTGCGGTGACAACCGCCAGTTCAAAAGAATTTGTTTTAATCATTTCCATAAGCTCAGTATACCAAAATCTTCTTTATTTGGTCATAATCTGACTATTCTGCAGAACCAGCACGCTATTTATACACTCGAGAACCGACCTCTGTTCCAAAACCGTACCTTCAGTAAGTACAAATCGAGCATAATCACGGACATCAATTAGCTCAATCTTCTCAGTCTTTTTCTTGCCCAAGAACATGGCTTGGAGTT
>QKBW01000061.1 GCA_003245875.1 Candidatus Kaiserbacteria bacterium | reverse complement strand
CCGGGGGCTGGATCCACCATTGGTCCATCGATGACATTTGCGTATATTGCAGCCAATCATGCCGCGGGATGTATTTTTCAAATGAGCCGTGTGATTCGATGTGTTCAGGGGAGAGGTTGGTAAAGATAAGTGCGTCCAGTTCAATAAAACGATGACGGAAGTATTTTGCGCCTTCCGAAGTAAGCTCGATAACGACGTGTGTACATCCGGCGTCAAGCGCACGACGCATGAAGCGTTGTACGAAGAAGCGACCAGGGAGGGTCATTTTGTACAAGTTTGGTTCAGTGGCGGTGCCGTAGGTGAATTGAATCGTCGAAAGTGAACCAACGGTATAGCCCTGGGCGCGGAGCATTGCGGTGGTGAGTTCAGTAACCGTTGATTTACCTTTAGTTCCGGTAACGCCAACAACAGTGAGTTTACGGCTTGGATGTCCGTACCAAAGAGAAGCTGTCCATGCTAATAAAAAATGATACGCAGGGCGCAGCGCATCCATAAGCCGCCGCGGAATAAAACGTTTGATCGTGTAGAGCACATTGTCCATATAGCATTAGTATACGTGAAAAGGATAAAAGGCAGCAGGGGTAACGCAATTAGGACACAAAAAACACTTTCTTGTTAGAAGCTCAGGCGTTTTAGTGCTTCCTTCAACGCCATTTCGGTAGAGGTGATTTCTGCTTCCAGGGCAAAGACAGTATCGCGTGCGTCTTTCTGTGGATAGCCAAGTTGTATCAGAGCATCAACCACATCTTGTTGCCAAGAGAGCGGCGTCTCCATTTTCATGCCGTCTTGCATCGGCAGGAGCTCAAGTTTCTCTGCTAGTCCCTGCACAATGGTTTCGGCGGTTTTCTTACCGATGCCGGAAAGTTTGGAAAGATGCCCCGGGTCTTGTTGGGTGATGGCCTCAAAGAGCAGAGGAAGAGAAGCTTGGGAAAGTATGCCTGCAGCAGACTTTGGGCCAATCTTAGGGAGGGTGAGCAGCTGCTCAAACATGGCTAGCTCGTCGGTGCTGGTAAAACCATACAGGTCAAGGGAGTTTTCTCGTACGGCTTGGTAGGTGTGAATGATGACTTCGTCGCCCAGGGCCCAATCGGTAGGACGATTGCTCATATGTACCAGGTAGCCGACACCACCAGCATCAATGGTGACATTATTGTTGTCGGCCTCTACCAATTCACCGCGCAGTCGTCTTATCATATGGTCAGTATACCGTATCCGCTACGACGGAGGTAGTGTTAAACCAGCCTGCTGGGCTGGTTTGCGCCACAAAAGTTGCTTTTTCTCTGGTTTTTGGTATAGTGCAGGCCACTAATCCATTCAAAGTAGTTATGCCAATTACCAAAGGAGCAGAAAAAGCCCATCGCGCATCGCTCAACAAGCGCGTGTTCAACTTGCGCCGCACTCGTGTCATGCTTGATTCGGTCAAAAAGGTACGCAAGGCCATTGCAGCCGGTGATGTTGCTAAGGCAGAGTCAATGATGCCAGAAACCTATCAAGCTATCGACAAGGCAGTAAAGCGTGGTGTTATCAAAGAGAATACTGCAGCCCGCAAGAAATCACGTCTTATGGCCGCTATCAAAAAGGTAAAAGCGTAGTTTCATACCGACCTAACAAAACCACCCCATATGGGGTGGTTTTGTTTTAGCTGGCACGAGATTGTCTGGTTTGCATTTGCACCTGATATTGCATCATTGCCTGATTGCCCGCTTGTTGTGCAGCTTGTTGGGTCGTTTGCGTTGTTGTAGCCGAAACCTGGTTAGTCTGAGTAGTGGCAGGGACAACAGTGTTTATCTCTGTTGAGTTTTGTGTTGTATTTGATTGGTGTTGCCGTTGGCGAACATTGGTATCAATCGCAGCTTGTCTCACGGCCGCCTCCTCCTCATATTGTTTTACCAGTGCTTCTTTGCGGAGTTGTTCAGCTTGTTGGTCGTGATATACAACCGAAGCACCAGCAGACGTGGTGGCGACAAGACCAATAGATCCTAGGGCGGTAAATAGTTCCTTTTGTAACATGGGATTAATCAAGTTTCTGCCACATGTCTGTGTCTCGCTTCCTCACTTCGCAATCCGCGCACTTAAAATCATCAGGAAGTGATTCCCAAGTAGTGCCGGCAGGGATATTACGCTCAGGGTCACCGACTGCCTCGTCGTAAATCCAGCCACACTCTAAACAAACATACTGTGCCATACTGTCTTATTTAATTACTTTCAATAACTTATCGATTCATACGCGGTGTTTTGATGATTATTTCATAGCTCGCCAATCTCAGGCGATATAGTATAGTGCATACCATGCAAGAATACTCTTATGCACAGCAGCACATGGGCACGCAGGTATCGTTGTCGTTCGTTATGTCAGACCAAGTTGCTGCCGACGCAGTTGCGGCTGAAATTTTTACCCGTATTGCAGCGTATGAATCACTATGCTCACGATTCATACCGGAAAGTGAGCTATCCCAACTTAACCTCAAAAGGGAGATGATTGTTTCGCCGGAGTTTATGCAACTTGTGTTGCGTGCCGGTGAGCTCTATAAACAAACCGATGGCATTTTCAACCCATTGGTACAGGTTGGACGATTGGGGTATGTACAAAGTTTCAATACCATTGTTTCAACAATGGATGTTGATGAGACACCATACAATAGCGTGTGGGAAGACCTTTCTATTGATGCTGCGCAATCTTTTATTCGCTTGGCACCAACCCAACAGCTCGACCTGGGTGGATTTCTCAAAGGATATGTAGCTGACCACTTGGCGCAGTACGTCGTTGAGACCCACCCGGATTGCCGCGGTGTGGTCGTTAATATCGGTGGTGACCTCGCAACCCGGGGGAAGGACGTGCAACAAAACCCGTTTGTGTTTTATTTGTACAACCCTATAACTGGGCACGAGACGCCAGTGACACTCTCAGATCAATCCTTAGCAACGAGTGGGACATATCAAAGAGTGTGGCGTACCGCACAAGGACCGCAGCATCACATTGTTGATGCACAGACGCAACAGAATCCCAAAACCGATTATGTACTTGCTAGTGTTGGCCATAAGGATGGCGCGACCGCCGAGGCATTTACAAAAGTATATCTCAGTTGTTCAGACAAAGAAGTGGCACGTATTATTGGTGACGAACCACATCAGTGGTATCGAGTTGATAAAGAGGGGAACGAAACAAATACTTTTTCATGAAAGCATATTTCACATTCATTAAATACTTGCAGGTAATTTTACTGACGTTCGGTATTGGTATATTACTAGTGTTACCAAGCAGCCTCACATTTGCGCCAGACTGGTTTGATGATAACCGGGTCGCTATGCTCTATGTACTGACGCATACGACATTGTTTTTTGTCATGATGATCAGGCCGCTGGCGGATCTTTTTCGGGGGGTGCGTTGGCTGCGTCCGTTGGTGATACTTCGTAAGGGGGCAGGGGTACTCTCTGCCTCAGTTGTTGTGTCGTTTATACTTTCCAAAATCATGGTTGATGCCGGTAGTTACTTTGCAGCAATGATAACCGGGGCATATTGGTCGTTTACCAATATGGCGATCGCAGCGCATTCCGCTGATATAGCAGCTGTATTACTTCTGGTAACATCCAACAATCTATCTAAGCGAGTGCTGGGTCGGTGGTGGAAACGTATCCAGCGCCTCTCATACGTATACTTTTATGGTAGTGGCTTGTATGTCACCGTTCAGTTCGGAGACAAGGTAGTGCTCTGGTACCTTATTTTAGTGACCGTGGTGACTACACTTGCTTATATGCGTAACCACGGGTTTATTTTAAAAAAGAAATCATAACGAATACTCGGACTATGCTTCCAATCAAAAGAATGAACGGTATTATTAGTCAGGTGAGAGAGTTAACACCGACCGCGCGCGAATACGTCATTACTCCTACCGAACCATTTACCTTTACTGCCGGGGCATTTGTGAATCTCTTTGTCACGCACGAAGGACAAACGATTCGCCGGGCATTTTCCATGTCCTCAGATGACACAGCAACCGATCAGTTTGCAGTATCGATTCGTTTGAGTAAGGGTGGCGCACTTACCCCATTACTTTGGTCGCATGACTTTACCAATACCGAAGTTTCCTTGATGGGGCCGCTGGGACTCAATACGGCAGATAAGATGCAAAGCAAGAAGATATTTCTCTTTGGTTTTGGTATCGGTGCAGGGGTCGTGAAGTCGTTGGCCATGCACCACGTTGCTAGTGATATGTGTGACGAACTGGTGATCGTGACCGGTAATCGCGCCGAGAACGAGATCATCCACAAAGACTTTTTTGACGAGCTGCAACAGGCTAATCCAAAAGTTTCGTGTCAGTATGTGGTGTCGCAGCCAACCTCAGAACTCTACCCAATCGGGTATATCCAAGATCATATCGACCAGTACGATTTTAATGACAGCGATGTGTATATTTGTGGGCAGACCGTAGCGTGTAAAGCACTACAAGAAAAAGTAATGGCAACAAACCCATCCAATTGCACCTTTTTCGTTGAAGATTTTCATTAGAAACAACGTGGTGGCCATTGTTTACTATATGCGTGCTTTCTGTTATTATCCCACCACGCTCTCATAGTTTAATGGATAGAATGCAGGTTTGCGGTACCTGCGATCCAGGTTCGATTCCTGGTGAGAGCACAAATGGCCGGCCCAAATGCGTTGCATTTGGGCCGTTGTCATTTGTAGCTCCTGCTGGGAATCGAAAGGCGTAGCCGGGGCACCCTTTGGGTCGGCGAGCCGGGGTCGCGAGTACTTAACAAGATATGAGCTTGCGAAACATTTTGTTTAGTAACTCGTGACCGATTCCTGGTGAGAGCACAAATACAAAAATGAGCACACTGACGCGTGCTCATTTTTTTGCTGGTATTAAAACCCGAAAAATTCCAGTAGTTTGGTGCCGAGTGGTTCTTCGAGGTGTTCGGCCGGCAGGCGGCTTTCTAAAATGGTTTCAATCTCATCCGTGTATTCTTCAGGTATAGGCAGCACGATAAGCGGCATAAAGAACTTGGTAGAACGTAAGAGTAGCTGCGGCCCGCGCTCGTCTTCTTCATCAATGAAAAAACACTCCAACGTGCTATAGGGGTAGAGGGTGCTGCCAACACGCACACCACGAGTGGTAATCGCAAAAGGAATAATGGCTGGTGCACGATTGGCCACCAAACCAACCGTACCGCCTGCAATAGCTATCAAGATGGCAAACAAAAAATTTCCAAAAAAGAATGCCGCCAGGGCACTGGCCACGGTGACAATGCCGAGCGCCCAAAACCAGTCACCACTTTTTTCAATGTGGTGGTGTTCAGGAGCTTCCCAGGTAACGGCGCGAATAGGATCTGCCATAGGTTATCAGCATTGTAGCATGCTAGCGCCCAAAACAATCTAGAGCAAAACAACTAGTGCGTATACAACCAAGAGTGCGGCGGAGATGATTGGGGAGTAGGTACCTAGCCATTGCAGCTTATGATAGAAACGATGTTTTATAGAACCGATTGTAAAAACAAGTAGTACTAGGGTAACGAAGATACCGAGCCCAAAGGAAAGTATTGCCGGTACGAGAACCCAGGCGCTCTTGGCAGTAAGAATAAGCATAAACACCGACCAGCCAAATGCACAAGGAGCTAAACCGGAGAGAAATCCTAACCAGAGCTGCTCTTTAAATGTGGATGGGTCATGGAGCACCTCTTCACCGTGTGAGTGATTGTGGTGATGGTGTTCGTGATCATGCTCATGAGTGTGCTCATGAGCCACCTCATGATGATGGTGTGTGAAACCAAAGCGGTGTTGCAGCAGGCGTGTGACGTTTTTCTGCAGCAAATAGATCGCAATGGCCAGTAGACCGAGGGCGGCGAAGGTGTGTATTTGTGTGGCGAAACGATAGATATCAGTGAAGGTACCTATGATTAGAAACACCAATCCTAGAAGTACAATATCGGCGATATGTGTGATTGTGAAGACAATTGCATAAAGTATTCCTTGTCGAATGCTCATGCGATGGTCGAGCATTGCTGCCGCGAGGATGGTTTTGCTGTGACCGGCCTCAAGAGTGTGCAGGAGGCCGAGAATGAAGGTGAGCAGCAGCACACCGAGTGTAGAGGCTGCTGTTAAGCCGGCAAAGAAGGTATCGGTATAGGGGAGGAGGGCGGACAAAAAGGCGAAGCCTTTTTGTCCGCCCTCTAATGCGACCGTGACTGTCTGTTCGCCTGGGATAATTTTGTAGATCTGTAATTCACGCTGTCCTTGCATAACGTGAATCAAACTTGTCAGTGATTCAGAAGTACCAAGAAAGAGTTTGTTGCGCACAGAGAGTTCTGTGACCGGTTGATCACAGTGGAGTGTGCCGTGTACAACTACCCCTTGTTCGACATAACCGCTTTCTTGTAGTGAGATAAATTGTAATGGGGAAGGGGCGCAGGTGGTGTCGGTGGTGGTGAGGGTAAGATTTTTGGAAACAAAATCAAGGTACGTACTACTGAATTGATCTAAAGACAGCGGATCAATAACCGTAACACCCATTTCTTTTTCTACTAAAATGGTTGCTTGGAACCAATCAAGGACGGCATCGTAGCTGATTGTCGTATTCGGGAGTGTTGTGCCAGTGGCATCTTCCTGGGTGTATAGGTACAATTCTGATTCATAGGTTGGGTGTGCCAATGAAACTAACGGTGCAGTGCTGCACAGAACAAGTGTGGTGAGTAGAATTTTTTTCATGTGCTCATTATTTTAGCATTAGGAATGATGGGTCTGGTGTCCATGAGAACCAGTTGTGCTTGTAATTTATGTATAAAATTTGCGGTCCTGTATAGTGTACAATATATATTATTGGTAATCGCTCACTACTATGACGTTTATCGAAATAGTTTTTTATTTACTCCTTATTGATAGTGTCAGTGCCAACCTTTTTGCATGGTTTGGCCAGCGTTGGTACTTTAAGCATTTTCGTATCTTCAGTCGCTGGTTTCCACTTGCGTCAGGTTGGACACTATACTACTTAGTGCTCGTCCTCTGGATCGGTTGGCTCTCGTACATGTTGGGCCAGTTGACACTTTTGGGGTAAAAAGTATACAAGAACAAAACCGCCAAAGGCGGTTTTGTTTTCTGCGGATGGTTTTGGGCAAGAACCGTGTGACGCCAAGCCCAGCTTAACCGATTTAGTTAATTTCAGATTCCGGTTCGATAGTGTCTCGTGCGCTTATTTCCAATCCAAATACAGTCGCTTTAGTGGGCCAACAATATCTTCAAGATTTTTGTAGTCAATAATTTTATCCGTTACACCTGAAATAGTTTCCTTAACAAAAGTTCCTTCTTTGGTTATTAAGATTACTTTCTTACCTAAGGCATAAGCTATTCCAAGCTCAACCATTCTTCCGTGACCAGGTCCAGTATATTCAATAAGCAAAACATCACAATCGGCTATTTCCTGCTTTGCTCGTTGCATTAATTCATGAGCATCATCAAAAACTTTTTCATAATTTTCGACATCTCTTATAAAACAAAAATCTTCAAATCCTGACTCTTTTACTAATGAACACATCCGTTCAATCTCTACTCTGTTATCAGAACCCTTAAATGATGCAGTTATATAAACTTTCATGAGTGGATTATAACAAAACCAGCATGAAACACAGCGTCTCGTGCTAGCCCTAAACGGCGGCCCATCCGGGAATCGAACCATCTCGTGCTAGCACTAGATCGGTTGGTCAGTTTCAAAAATGACTGTTGATAGCACTTCTTTAATATTTTGGTAATATTCGTCACTTTCTTCATGGTAGGCACCTGATAAGAGATAGATATTGTCTCCATAGGTAAGTACATAGGTGTCAAAAAAGTACAAACCGAGTACTACATAGTGAATACCGTCCGCGCCACCAATTCCTGTATTTGTAGGAGGATGTTCGATAAATTCTATATTAGAAATTAACGAGTTAGTTTCTGTCCAGACTTGAGGAGTCAAATGTTCAGGATTTTGGAAGACGCTGATTGTTATTGACGGTGGATATTCACCTATAAATCCAGGTTCTGAAAACCATTCGTAATCACGTTTGCTAAAAAGAGAAAGTGAAGATACTACATTTTCGGGCCAGTTTTGATGATCACTTATTAGTATGAGACCTTTTGGCGAAGTTCTGTATGAAAAAGATAGATTCGAAATAGCGGCTGACTCTGATGTTTCAATAACTGATTTAAATTCAGATTGATTAGTGGTGTCGCTATAAAAATACCAATAAGCAGTACTGACTACAGCAC
>QKBW01000063.1 GCA_003245875.1 Candidatus Kaiserbacteria bacterium | reverse complement strand
CAACTTCAACCGCTTGTGCTGCTGCCACTTCCTTGGCAGCGCGGGCTTGTTCTTTTGTTAGTGTTTCTAGTTCTTCTTCCTCAACCGATGGTGAGTCAAATTTTTCTTGTGCCTGACTTAGAAACTGATGTAGTGTACGCACCACATCAGACAATGTACGGCGCCACAACGACACGTCATCAGTCGTACTCACCTTCTCAATTTCGCCAGAGATACTGGCTACAACCTCTGCTGCCGCCTCATACGGTATCGGCTTACCCGCCACCTCTTGCTTGCGTGCTTCGGCAGCAGCTTTGCGCCGTTCAACATAGGCAATTTGTCCCTCTAAGCGGCCCAGCTCCTTTACCGCCTGTTGGTGAGCTGAACGAGCCACAGCCAACGCGTCTTCAGCTCGTACTAGGCGCTCACGCTTTTCGTCATTCTCAGCAGCAGCCAATACTTCTTTGGCCTTGGCTAAGCGTTCTGCTAATTGTGTGAGTTGTTCTTTAGGCTGACGTCGTGCTTTGGACAAACGATCAAAGTGATGAGCAAGGTAAAGATCTTCTCGCCGCAAATACTCCAGGTATACTGTTTTTAACTGCTCACGCAACTGCACTGAACGCTCTATCTTTTTCATTTGTCGTTCCAAGAAACGCAGGTGTGGTGCAACCTCACGACGCAATCCCTCTACTCGTTCTATATTTTCTCTGGTCTTTTTTAGTTTCTTTTCAGCTTCTTGTTTTTTGTATTGATACACCTTCAATCCAAGCGCGTCTTCGATCATTTCTCGACGCTCTTTTACTGAAGCAGATAAAATTCGATCAGCCTCACCCTGACTAATAATATGATGGCCGGTCGGGCCGATATTGGCATCTGCCAATAATTCTTGTACATCTTTCAATCGTACCTGACTACCATTGATACGATACTCATTTTGTCCATCACGATGAACCACTCGTTCCATAATAATCTCATCAAAATCAATGGGGAAAACTTTTTTGCTGTTATCCAAGACTATCTCAACAGACGCACGGTTTGCCCGGGCCACCTTATCTGAACCGTTGAAGATAAGGTCTTCACCTTTTTTGGCACGCAACCCCTTCACCGATTGTTCACCAAGTACAAAGCGGAAGGACTCTGCCACATTACTTTTACCCGAACCATTTGGGCCAACAATAGCGGTGATCGGGGTTGAAAATTCTAACTCACCCTTCTTCGCGAAAGATTTAAAGCCGTTAATTGTGAGCTGTTTAAGATACATGGTTTAAAAAACAGTTGCGTAACGTTGATCGGTACCACCACACAGTGTCGGCCAGTTGGCATTAGACAGAGTAGTAACGTCTACATAAACAACCGGTCGGTTGTTACATCCGTTAGAATCGTACATATACCGGGCAGTCTCAGTATCATCTGGAATGGTAGAAAAAAATGTGCTAAGTGCAGTCTGCATGCACGTGTCTTGCGTAATTTCCACCGGACTGCCGCTACCACAGGTGGGGTATGTGCTGTTCTGTTCAGCATACAAACGTACTGCTAATGCAATTTGCCCAATGTCAGACACCCGTTTGGCATCGTCACCTTTTGACCGTGCGCCAGATACGGACACCAAGACAACCCCAGCCAGAGCTGTAATGATCGCAAGTACCACCAATAATTCAACCAGGGTAAAACCATCGCCTTTCATATGATGTATGGTAGCACGTGAACGGGCGCAAAACCGAAGGTTTTGCGCCCGTTCTGTGAGTACAACACTACGTTTCTTACCAGCCTTTCGCTTCAATTGCGTGCAGGGCCGCGTCTTGTTCAGCTTCTTGCTTGCTACGCCCCTGTCCTTCTGCCACTTTTTCCTTTCGCAAAAATACACCGATCGTAAATATACGATCATGATCCGGACCCACTTGTGAAAGGGTTTCGTAGGTTGGTGTAATAGAGACCTGTTCCTGTGCCAACTCCTGGAATCGACTCTTGGCATCTTGCCACAAACGTTTCTCTACGATACGGTCGGTCTTTGCAAATAAGTGTCGGCCAATAAATGCCGCAGCCGCTTCATAATTTTGGTCGAGATAAATAGAGCCGATCAATGCTTCAAATACATTAGCTAAAATATATTGTCGAGCACGACCAACATCTTTACTCTCTCCCTTTGAGAGCAACAGGAAATCGTTCACACCAAGCTCAGTGCTACTCTCTGATAACGAGATCGTGTTGACCAAAGCAGCACGAACCGCAGTTAACTCTCCTTCCGGCTTCTCCGGATATTTATGGAAAAGATAATCAGTAATCACCAGTTCCAGCACTGCATCCCCCAAAAATTCCAAACGTTCATTATGCGGCCAAGAAGCAGAACGATGCTCATTAAGATATGAACGGTGCGTAATGGCCGAAATGAGTAATGCTTTATCCTGGTAGGTCACCCCAAGCAGATGTTCCAATTTACCAAGATCGACTTCCAAAGAAGAAAAATCCATATGGTTTTAATTATGAAGTAAGGCGTCGAAATACACATGCCATGGGATGACTCCAAACGTCCATCCACTGAAATCTGATTTCGAACAGAGATACTATGACACATTTTTGTAGGCAACGCAAAACAGGGGCGGCCTTTGGCCGCCCCTGTTTTGTCTCCTACCGTTTTGCCACCAATATCGTCACTGCCTTGGTTACGATCGGCAAAATATCTTCATAAAAATTCAGATCAAGAATATCAGCAACCTTAAACCACTGAGCATCATCCAGCCCCCCCTTCTGCTCGAGTACAATATCCTGAAATGGCGCCTGTCCTAAAAAGTACGTCACTTGCTTACGATGCTTACCGATGTCCGGTTTGTTGGCAATATATTCATTGTTGCCAAGCTCAGCTTCAATAACCATATCGAGGCCGATCTCTTCCTTGATCTCGCGTATTGCACCAGCCTGCAATTCTTCTCCTTCTTCGATCTTACCTTTAGACAAAGTCCAACGGCCAAAGATGTCATGCACCAAAGCCAGATAGATATCATCTTCGTGCTTAGCATAGACGACTGCCCCGGCTAAGCGCAAGACCGGCATGTCTTCATACGCAATTTCTTTTTTTCTGCGTTTGCTCTCTTCGTTTTTTCCCGGTTCGCCGATCTCTTTGTAGACTGCACCAAGAACACCGTTTATGAAACGACTGCTGTTATCTCCACCAAACTGCTTAGCGAGTTCAATCGCTTCGTTAATAGCTACCTTAGCCGGTACTTCAGAACGATCAGCAAAGAGAAGCTCATAGAGCCCCAAGCGAAGAATATTTCGATCTACCGGAGAGATGCGATCGAGCGGCCAATCAGGGGCAGCTTTTTCGATAATGAGATCGAGTTCTGACTGCTTACCCAATACACCATCAAGGAGCTTGCCCATAAACGGCAAGTCTGTTTTGTTGGGTGCAAACTCTGCCACATTACGCTCCAGCGCTTCTTTGGTCTCATTGCGTTCCAGACTGTTTAGGTCCCACTCAAAAAGTGACTGCAGAACGATCGATCGGGAAAGATGTCGGTTGGCCATAATGTACTAGAGAACTTGCAAACGTTAATAACTACTCATGATAATAGCACGCAGGGGCATGCTTGGGAGGCGTCTTTTTGTGGAAAAGGGCGGGGCCTTCGGCCCCGCCCTCTTTACTTACTTCTGCTCCTCTGGCTCTGCTTTGGTCACCGCCTCAGCTTCGCTAGGTGCGATCTGCTCAGCTTCGGTCTGGATTCGCTCTTCCTTAGCCTTGATACGAGCCTCGCGAGCTGTCTTTGCAGCCTCCTTATCAATCACCATACGGCCATTGTAATGTCCGCACTCCAAACACATGTGGTGTGGGCGGTGAGAAGCGCCACAGTTCTTGCAGACTGAAAGCACCGGCGCCTTAAGGGCGTGGTGACTGCGTCGCTGCGCGGACTGCGAGCGGTTATGTCGCATTCGTACTACCATAAAATATAAGATTACGTGGGCGCAACTATACCAAATATTGAAATTTTTGCAAGAAAAAAGGCGCCTCCCAAGGGAAGCGCCAGTACAGAGGCAGAAGGAAGGCTGTTGTCGACGTCAGCCTCGTCACCCTTCTGTTGGTTACGCCGAACGTACCATTGGTGCGTCAGTCTGGTCAAGCGCACGGATGTAATGCGTATAGCGCTTGCACTGCAGATAGCTGTGCTCCTGCATGGGACGAACTTCTGACCCCGAACAGGCGACACAAACCACCCGCACTCTTATGGTGGCAACCCCAGCTTTATGCTGCAAGTTACCACTGGGTGCTTCGCAATTGATTGCGCTTTGCAGCGGGCAATCCCTGCATGCTCCCCCTTTTTCTTTGATGGCTACAGCCACCATGTCTCCGATCTTCTGTCCCAAAGCGTCCTCTCCTGTATATTCTGAGGTTTCAATTTTGGGTCGCTGGAATCAGTTCTTCGAGAGCAATGCAATCATACCACACTTTTGATATCTTTGCAAAAGGTGTGGCGATGTAGTGTAGAGAGTCCGTGTCTTTCAATGGCTGTACGATGTGCTTTGGTGCCATAGCCTTTATGGATAGAAAAGTCGTATGGTGCGAATTGCGGCTTGTCCGCAATTCGCACCATATAACGATCGCGGGTAACTTTCGCCAATATCGAGGCCAATCCAATCACCTTCTCCTTAGCGTCCCCTTTTATGATCGTCTCCTGATATAAAAATCCGCTTGGTGCGCGCAAGCCGCCGTCGAGCTTTACACGTGTTTCGGCGGGCGATGGGTCGAGCTTTTTCAAAGCTCGACCCATCGCCCGTTCCACCGCCGGCACTATCCCAATCTTGTCTATCACGCTAGCCGATACCATAGCCACCGCATAATCCAAATGCGCAGAAGCCCGAAGCATCTGCGTAGCTTTAAATATTTCCTCTCGCTTTTTCTCACTCAACTGCTTGCTATCATTAACCCCCGACAACAACCGCCAATCAAAATCTTTCGGCACCACAACCACACCAACCGCCACCGGCCCAGCCAACGGCCCACGTCCTGCTTCATCCACACCAATCAGGTATTTTTTGGTTAATGTCATGTTAGCTTTGATTTTGCTATAATACCTCATCATGGATGCTTCTGAACAAAAACCAGACTTCATACATCTACATGTCCACTCTCACTATTCCCTCCTCAATGCCATCCCAAAACCCAAGGAACTTGCCAAGGCCGCCAAAGAAGATGGGCAAACGGCCATAGCATTAACCGACGCCGGCGCACTCTATGGCGCCATCGACTTTCTCAAAGCCTGTCAAGCAGAAGAAATAAAACCGATTTTTGGTCTCGATGCTTACCTTGCTCCACGCACACGTTTTGATAAAGAAACCATGATCGACAAGCCGCGCGCTCGTTTGGTGTTGTTGGCCAAGAACGAAGCCGGCTATAAAAACCTCATCCAACTCGTTACCCTCTCCAATACCGAGGGCTTCTACTACCGTCCCCGCCTTGATCACGAACTATTGGAAAAGTACCACGAGGGCCTGGTTGCCATACTCCCCTCTTTCTCAGGAGAAACAACCCTCCACCTCAAAAATAACGACCTAGAAAAAGCCGAGGCTGAATTGGATTGGTATAAAAGTATTTATGGTAATGATCTTTACTTAGAAATTACCCATCACCCTGAGATACTCGACCATAAATCACTACAAACCAAGATAAAAGACCTGGCCCAAAAAACCAACACCCCACTGGTCGCGGCACAGGATATCTACTATATGCATAAGGACGATGCAGTGGCACGTGAAGTCATGGTCAAGATTCAAAGCGGCGGCGTGGTTGACACCAGTGCGACCCGCGCCGAAGATTTTTCTTTCACCACTCAAGAACAGATGAAAGAACGCTTTGCCGACACACCGGAGGCATTGGCTAACACGGTCAAAATAGCTGACGAATGTAATGTCGACATCGTTATCGGCCAAGATGCCTGGAAATTCCCGAACTACATTATCGAGAGTGGTAAGACACCGGATGACGAGTTGCAAGACCGAGCATATAAAGGCGTGGCGTGGCGTGGTGACGACCTTTCAAACACAAAGATAAAAGAACGGCTCGACTATGAGTTGGGGGTAATCAGAACCAAAGGGTATGCTACCTACTTCCTTGCTGTGGGCGACCTACTACGCGAGGCACGTGAACGAAAGATATTCACTACCATTCGCGGATCGGTTGCTGGTAGCTACACAACGTATGTTCTGGGTATTACCAACGTAAACCCACTTGAATACCACCTTCCTTTCCAGCGCTTCCTCAACCCGGAACGACCGTCAGCACCTGATATCGACATGGACTATGCCGATAATCGCCGCGACGAAATAATTGAGTATGCCAAGTCAAAATACGGTGCAGACAAAGTAGCACAGATCGGCACCTTCGGAACAATGATGGCACGCGCGGCAGTGCGCGACGTAGCGCGTGCACTTGGCCATTCATACAATACCGGTGACACCATCGCAAAACTCATCCCGATGGGTAGTCAGGGTTTCCCGATGACCATCGCGCGCGCGCTCGAAATAGAACCGGAGCTTAAGAAGTTATATCAAAAAGATGCCGATAGTCGTGAGATCATCGACCTAGCCCAAAAAATAGAAGGCCGCGCGCGACACGTTGGTGTACACGCAGCCGGTGTGGTCATTTCCCCGATTCCACTCAATGACATCGTGCCTATTCAGCTTGATACCAAATCAGGTAAATACATAACACAGTACGAGATGCGGAGCGTCGGCGAGGACGGCGTCGGTCTTTTGAAATTCGACTTCCTTGGTATCAAAAACCTCGCCATCCTCGCCGACGCCGTCCGCCGCGTAAGCAAGATACGCAACATTGATATCGACATCGAAAATATCCCACTTGATGATAAAAAGACTTTCGACATGCTCGCAAGTGGACAAACAATGGGGCTCTTTCAGCTCAATGGTACCGGTATGACTGCCTTCCTTAAGCAACTGCAGCCGTCTACTATTCACGACATCAACGCTATGGTTGCGCTCTATCGCCCGGGCCCGATGGAATCTATTCCACAATATATTGAACGTAAGCATAATCCAAACCTGGTCACTTACCTCGACCCACGTATGGAAAGCTTATTGAAGCGTTCGTACGGTGTGATCACCTACCAGGACGACGTGATGATGATCGCTATCGAACTGGCCGGCTATTCTTGGCTCGAAGCCGACAAACTTCGCAAAGCCATGGGAAAGAAGGTGCCGGAAGTAATGGCAGCAGAAAAAGATAAGTTGATGAAAGGTTTTATCGAGCATGGCCTCTCTGAACACAAGGCTGATCAGCTCTGGCACCTGATCGAACCATTCGCCGCGTACGGATTTAACAAGGCTCACGCTGCTAGCTATGGTCGTGTTGCCTACCAAACAGCCTACATGAAAGCCAATTATCCGGTCGAATACATGTCGGCTGTACTCACTGCCGATTCCGGCGACACAGAAAAGATCGCCGAGATCATCCACGAATGTGACCGCATGCAGATCGAGGTGTTGCCGCCGGACATCAACGAGTCTTTCGCTGATTTCTCAGTAGTACCAGGTAAAGAAACAATCCGCTTTGGACTGACCACTATTAAAAACTTTGGTGAAGGAATCGCTGATGTCATTATCGAAGAACGCAAAGCCAATGGACCATTTGCCTCGCTGCAAGATTTTCTTTCTCGTATACACGATCGTAACCTTAATAAAAAATCACTCGAGGCACTCATTATGACCGGTGCCCTCGACCGCTTTGGCGAACGCGGTGCTATGAGTGCCAACATTGATAACTTATTGGCATATAACAAAGAACGAGTGGCGGGCAAAACCGCCGGTCAAGATTCTCTCTTCGGTGGAATCGAGAGCAGTGTCAATGATTTAGTACTTACCGAGGCTCCGCCAGCCACCACCGAACAAAAACTTCTTTGGGAGAAAGAACTGCTTGGTGTGTATGTGAGCGGTCACCCCCTCGATCAGTTTGAAGAAGAACTTAAGCGTCGTGGCGACATTACACTTATCAAGCAAGACGGCCGCAATGGAATCCCAGTCGTCACCGCCGGCATGATCGAAACCGTCCGAGAATTGCTCACCAAAAAGGGCGAGCGTATGGCTTTTGTTCGACTGGCCAACAAAGATGACTCAATAGAAATGGTTGCCTTCCCCGGTGTATTTGCCGAGAGCAAAACACTACTTGTACCCGGCACCTGCGTGGCGGTCAAAGGCAAGCTCAATATCAGGAATGATGAACCGTCAATCCTCGTCGATCGGATGAAAGCCCTGGCACCAGTGCAAGAAACAATAGATTGACAAGTTTCTCACACAAGGTACGATTAAAAGATCAGAGATTGCGGTGGCTACCAACCACCGGGCCGCAAGCGAAACTTGTGGCCATGCAGGCACACCCCTTCTAATCTGACCAATAAAGCGCTGGCGGGTTGCACAACCTCAACCAGAAGCCCGGTGGAACCGCGGTCGAGCCATGCGCTCAATCGTCCGAGCAAACTTTCGAGCCTATCG
>QKBW01000051.1 GCA_003245875.1 Candidatus Kaiserbacteria bacterium | reverse complement strand
TAAGGCACGCATGGAGGAAACCAAGCGTGACATCGAGTCCATTCGCCAGGGTGTTGTCTTGGACGAGAACAGCTACCACAAGTTCTCAATGAAATACTCTAATCTCTTCGAAGCCAAGATTGGTGCGGAGAGTGTGTATGAATTATTTAAAAATATTGACTTGCTGAAGTTGCGTGACAACTTGGAAGCAGAGCGAGAAAAGGCTGGAGCTGCAGAGCGCGCCAAACTCGACAAGCGACTCTCACTGATTCGTGGCATGATTCATGCAGAGGTGCGTCCGGAGTGGATGTTCTTGACTCGTATTCCGGTTATTCCACCGGCACTTCGTCCAATGGTGGCACTTGAAGGCGGTCGTCACGCGAGTTCTGACCTTAACGACCTCTACCGTCGCGTCATCAACCGTAACAACCGCTTGAAGAAGCTGATCGACATTCAGGCACCGGATGTGATTCTCCGTAACGAGAAGCGTATCTTGCAAGAGGCTGTCGATGCGTTGATCGACAACTCTATTCGTCACGGCAATGGTGCTTACTCAGCAATGAGTGCTGCACAACGCCGTCCACTGAAGTCACTGTCTGACTATCTTAAGAGCAAGCAGGGTTATTTCCGCCAGAACTTGCTCGGTAAGCGTGTTGACTACTCAGGTCGTTCAGTGATCGTGATCGGTCCGGAACTTGATCTCGATGAGTGTGGACTGCCGAAGCATATGGCGCTCGAGCTCTTCCGCCCATTTGTGATCGCTGAGCTTTTGAAGCAGGAGCTCGCGTACAACATTCGTGGTGCCGGTCGTCTTATTGAAGATGGTGTACCAGAGGTATGGGCAATTCTTGAAAATGTCATTCGTGACAAACACGTGCTCCTCAACCGTGCGCCAACACTGCACCGTCAGGGTATCCAGGCATTTCGTCCGGTACTGATCGAGGGTAACGCTATTCAGGTGCACCCACTCGTTTGTCGTGCGTTCAACGCTGACTTCGACGGTGACCAGATGGCTGTGCATGTACCATTGGGTGAAGAGGCGCAGATGGAGGCACGTGAGATCATCTCGGCTAACAAGAACATCCTTAAGCCGGGTAGCTCAGAGCCGGTTGTGTCTGAAAAGCTGTTGGATATGGCACTCGGTGCATACTGGATGACCAAGGAAATTGCCGGTGCTAAGGGTGAAGGAAAGTATTTTTCCTCACCAAATGATGCGATCAACGCCTACGACTATGGCCTGATCGACTTCCGTGCCAAGGTCAAAGTACTGGCTACTGATACACCAAAGTACAAGCAGTTTGAAGGACAGTTGTTTGAAACGACCGTTGGCCGTTTGCTCTTCAACTCAGTATTGCCAAGTGATCATGACTTTATCAATGAAGTCATCACACAGAAGATTTTGTTCCAGATCATTATCGACATTATTGATGATCAGGGCACCGATGCAGTGCCTCCAATTGTTGACCGCTTGAAGCGATTTGGTTTCAAGTATGCAACTGTTTCAGGTACCACATGGGGTATTGATGAAGTGGTGGTGCCGGAAGGTAAGGCTGCTATCGTCGCCGCTGCTCGCGATCAAGAACGTGAGGTCCATAACTACTTCAATGATGGTTTGATCTCACGCGATGAACGTCGTCGTATGATCGTGACCATCTGGCACAAGGCAAAGGGTGATATTGAAGCACTGCTGCCGGAGACACTCGACGAAGGCGGTTCTGCCTTTGAGATGTGGAAGTCTGGTGCGCGAGGTTCAATGGGACAGATTGCCATGATGGCTGGTATGAAGGGTCTTATCGTGAACACACGAGGTGAGACGCTGGAAACCCCGGTTATCTCTTCTATGAAGGAAGGCCTCTCACCAATCGAGTACTTCAACACTACACACGGTTCGCGTAAAGGTCTTGCCGACACGGCACTCCAGACTGCCAAGGCTGGTTACCTGACACGACGTCTCTTCGTGGTAGCGCAAGACGCTATCGTGACCGAGCACGATTGTAAGACCAAACAAGGTACTAAGATCAGTCGTATTTCCGCTTCTGGTATTGAGATCTCATTTGCCAAGGCGATCAAGGGTCGCATCTTGGCTGAAGATGCTGCTGACACGAAGGGAAATGTGCTCTTTACCAAGGGACACATGCTTTCTCGCCGCGATGCTATCGCCATCGAAGAGAGTACCTGTGAGTCAGTGGTAGTACGTTCACCAATGACCTGTAAGACATTGCGTGGAGTTTGTCAGCAGTGTTACGGTATCGACCTGACAACAAACCGTTTAGTTGATATTGGTGAGGCAGTCGGAACAGTGGCCGCACAGGCGATCGGTGAACCGGGTACACAGCTCACAATGAACACGAAGCACGCCGGTGGTGCAGCTCAGGTTGGTGGAGACGTGACCCAGGGTCTTCCACGTGTGGAAGAGGTCTTTGAGAAGCGTCAGCCAAAGATTCCAGCTGTAGTTGCTAAGCATACCGGTATCGTCGCTGATGTACGCCGTGAGGGACATGGTCATGTGATCGTAGTTGCTCCGGACATGACAGCAGAGGGTGCACCAAAGAAGAAGGATAATGTTGAATATGAGGTGCCAGCTCGTCGTGTGGTCTTGGTTTCCAAGGGCGACACCGTGCATGCTGGTCAGTTGATGACTGACGGTTCTGCGCACTTACCCGAACTCTTTAAGTTTGGTGGGGTAGAAGTAACCCAGGATTACATCATTTCTGAGATCAACAAGATCTACGAGCTCCAAGGTGTGACCATTTCACGCAAGCACATTGAGCTTATTGTGAAGCAAATGATGAGCCGGGTGAAGATCTCAAGCGCCGGCGACTCACACTTCACGGTAGGGGATGTGGTGGAAGAGTGGATCTTGGTTGATACCAACAACAAGCTCAAGGCTGAAGGAAAAGAGGTGGCAAAGGCAGAGAAGATGATCACCGGTATTACCGAGAGTTCACTTTCACGCAAGAGCTTCCTATCCGCTGCGTCCTTCCAAAACACGACCCGTGTGCTCATCAACGCCGCCGTGCGCGGTAGTGATGACAACCTGGCCGGTTTGATGGAGAACGTTATCATTGGCCGCTTGATCCCAGCCGGTACCGGATTTGCAGGTTCAGAAAAGGCGGAAATGGTAAAGAGCGTACAGCCGGTAGACGAGGAGTAATTTCTAAAGAGAAATAAAGCAAAACAGCCGCGGGCTTCGCCCGCGGCTGTTTTGTTACAATTTTATAAGTCACCTTCAACTTATCATATACGACAAGTTAGATTGGTTATGGAGATGATAAAAACAAACCCCGACGAACCGAGGGCGGGGGACCGCCGGGGTTCGTCGGGGGTGTATAAGTGACATAAACGAAAAAGAGGCCGGAGCGGTCTCTTTCCCGCTGCTCGGCCCTCTGTTGAGGAAAGAACAGTTATTTGTGTCGTGTGACGCGAGCAACTTCAAGGATGATTTGGTCGGCGGTCTCGTCGCTGATCCCGAATCTCAGGAGACGGTCGTAGAAAAGCATAGTCGCAATCGTGACTTCTGCATGCCATGTCATGAGTTCTTTTTCAGAACTCGGAAGTTGCAGAACCGGCAGGTCGAACGATGCTGTAAGAGCATCGAAAAGCTTTTCCGACGCCTTTCGCGTAGCCGATGTGAGGTCGTCAGGATCGGCAATGTCGAGAAAGGCCTTCGGGAGGCCCTTGATCGTAGCAGCTGCCAACTGATTGACTGCAGCACGCCTGGTGTCTGGTTTCATTTTGAATCCTCTCCGTCAAAACCAGAGTTATAATATCATATATATATATTCTGTCAATAGTTCGGCAGGGGCGGGATTTTCGGGTACAATAGAGGGAAATTATGGCGAGCAATGATGCGGTAGAGCGAATAAAAGAACGGTTAAGCATCGTTGATGTTGTGGCGCCGTATGTGGAGCTGCATCCGGCGGGAAAGAGTATGAAGGGGAAGTCACCGTTTACCAGCGAGCGCACGCCGTCGTTCTTCGTCTCGCCTGACCGCGGCATGTTTTATTGTTTTTCAACCAGCCAGGGAGGTGACATGTTTACCTTCGTTGAAAAAATGGAAGGGGTTGATTTTAAGGGTGCACTGAAGATACTGGCTGACAAGGCTGGGGTGGAGCTCGTGCCGGAAGATCCCAAGAAGCGCAGCGAACGCGATTTGCTCTATGTCGCACTTGAAGAGGCGACCAAACTCTATGAGCAAGAAATAAAGCAGAGCAGTGGATCGCTGGAGTATTTGAAGCGACGAGGAGTGAGTGACGCAACCAAAGCTAAGTGGCGCATTGGCTTTGCACCTGACGAATGGCGGACGGCCGTGCATCACCTCAAACAAAAAGGGATCGGGGAAGCATTGGCACGCAAAGCCGGACTCGCTAAAGGCGACGAGGGTAAAGAACCATATGATGTTTTTCGTGGTCGGGTGATGTTTCCGATCTGTGATGCCTCGGGGCGGGTAGTTGGTTTCTCCGGGCGTATTCTTGCTAAAGATACCGATGCACCAAAGTATGTGAACTCACCGGAGACTGAACTTTTCAATAAATCAGATATTCTCTTTGGGTATGACAAGGCCAAGCAGTCAATTCGGTCAATGGATTTTTCTCTCATTGTGGAAGGACAGTTTGATGTGGTGATGAGCCACCAAGCTGGCTATACCAATACGGTGGCAGTGTCCGGCACAGCGTTGACCCCAGATCATGTCGGCCTCTTGCAGCGACTTTCCAATCGAGTGGTGCTGGCGCTTGATGGTGACAAAGCTGGGGTGGCGGCAGTGAAGCGTGGGGCGGAGCTGATGTTGCGTCGCGGCATGGATGTAAAGGTGGCCACCTTACCAGACAACCAAGATCCTGCAGACCTTGTCTTAAGTGACCCAGCTATTTTCAAGCATGCTATTGGGAACGCAAAACATGTGATTGAATTTTTGATCGCACATATTCAGCAGCATACGAAAGATGAACGTAAGTTTAAGTTGCGGGTACGTGATGAGGTGTTGCCATTTGTAGCTCATATTGAAAGTGCTATTGACCGTGAACATTTTGAAGGTGTGGTTGCGGAGGCGACAGAAACCACACGTGAGGCGGTACACTTGGAAGTGGAGCGGCTTCGGGCTCTTTCTGAAAAGGAGGAAGACGCGGAGCCAATCGTGTCTGAGCTGGTTGCGGTGAAAGAACCATCAGCGGTTTCTCTTGATCGTGCTACTAGACTAGGGGCTTATTTGGTAGCGGCTCATGCGGTAGTACCAAAGCAATTGGCTGCGGTGCTGGAACGAGTGGTTAAAAGTATTACGACCCAAGAATTTTCAGCGTACGCCGCTTCGATACCGGCCGAGGTATTAAATCCACTCGAATTTTCTTTGGAAGAAGATCTGGGAGCTAAAGATATAAAAAAACAGGCAGCTGCACTCGCCAGCAGCATAGAGGATTGGCGACAAGTAATTACCAAGGTTAGGGGACAAACGTTACGTGCGGAGCTGGCGCGAGCGGCTGGCAACGAAGAGCAGATACAAATCTTGTTGCGTCAGATCCAACAGAATGACGAGGTGCGCCATGCGCCAGCGACCACAGCTGCTGATTTGTTGGAAGCCGCGTAAAAAAAGAGGGGAGACACCCACAGCTTTTACTCAGCCGGTCCTCGCGCCGAGTGTTGTCGCTGTGGAGGCTCCGCCCTCCAGCCGGTAGACAAATTTTTTAAATAGCGTATAGTGACGCTTGTACCAACCGTGGACAACCACGGTTCCATTGCGTTATCGCAGTGGGGGTGTATACGAACGAATGCCAACCAAAAAAACCACAACCAAAAAAGCAGCCACCAAAAAGGTGGCAACAAAAAAAACGGTAAAAAAGACCGTTAAAAAGGCAGTAAAAAAGGTGGTCGCAAAAAAGGTAACCAAAAAAACCACACGCGCCACAAAAAAGACACCTACGAAGACTCCCAAGAAGACGGTGGTGAAGAAGTCGGTAGCAGCTAAACGCACGACCAAAACCACAACCAAAAAAACCACAACTCGAAAAGCAGTTACAAATAAACGTCCGGTGCGTTCGAGCCGGCCTTCACGCGCTGAGCGTGAGCGAGAAATAAAAGCAACCGAATTGTTGCAGATGGGTCGCAATCGCGGCTACGTTACGTATGATGAGATCATGCGCTTTTTCCCGACCATCGAACGCGACGTGCCATTCCTGGATGAATTATACGGCCGCTTTTCGACCGCAGGAATAGATGTGTTGCAGGGAGGCGGGCTCCTCGGTGATGATGAGGCTGCTGAGCTTCTGGCACAGAAGAACGCATACCGTCGTAATGACAGCAGCTACGACTCTATCCAGATGTATTTGCGTGAGATCGGACAGTACCCACTTTTAACAGCACAGCAAGAAAAAGAATTGGCCAAGCGCATTGAGAGTGGAGATGAAGAAGCCCGTAACCTGTTGGCCCGTGCCAACCTGCGTTTGGTCGTATCTATTGCCAAGAAGTATGTTGGCCGCAGTCCAGACCTTACATTGCTCGACCTTATTCAAGAGGGTAACCTCGGGCTCTTTAAGGCGGTTGATAAATTTGATTTCACAAAGGGATTCAAGTTCTCTACGTACGCCACTTGGTGGATTCGTCAGGCCATTACTCGTGCACTGGCTGATCAATCACGTACGATCCGTATTCCTGTTCATATGGTGGAGACCATGGCTAAGTACAAGCAAGTGTCCCGTCGACTGGCACAAGATTTGGGTCGTGATCCAATGCCGGAAGAGATAGCTACTGAAATGAATATCGACGTTGATAAGGTGTATCAGATTGAAAAGATATCACAAGATACTATCTCACTTGAACTGCCAATTGGTGACGATGATGATCGTTCACGCCTTTCTGACTTCATTGCTGATGATAAAATCGTCTCACCTGATCAAGAGGTCGCACATTCAATTTTGGCTGATCAAATTACCGAAATACTTGATACGTTGTCTGAGAAGGAACGTAAGATATTGGAAATGCGACACGGCCTGGTTGATGGCACTTACCACACACTCGAAGAAGTGGGGAAGGAGTTTGGGGTTACACGCGAGCGTATTCGGCAAATTGAAGCCAAGGCTTTGGAAAAGATTCGTCAACACGACAAGGCACGACGGTTGAAGAGTTATTAGATGTAATCACAAAAGGCCGCTGTCATAGACAGCGGCCTTTTGTGATTACATTTCTTTTTCCAGCTCTTCTTTGAGTGTGATGTAGACTTTTGGAGTAATAAGCTGGCGCTCGTATAGATCATCGAGCGTCAGTGCTTCGATACGGCGAACGCCCTGTGTGGCGAGTTGTGCAGTGAGCGCTTGGTAATGCTCGGGAGCTTGTTCGGCGGTTGCCACCATCTTCTTTTTAGATTGTTCTTTAAATTGTGTATAGAGTGTAGTGACATTACTCAAAGCGGCGTCAGAAAAAATATGAGCCGCACACTGTTGATCAAGAAATCCCAGTTCCTTCAGTACCTTACGGGCAATAATGGTTTGGGCACGGTAGTACATATATCGATCGTTGATTTTTTCCACGTCAGACAGCGGCCGAAAAGTATCACGAATCCAGACTGCCATATGCTCAAAAATATCTTTTTGGTCAGTATGTAGGGAGGTGTCTGGCGCCAGGTTTCCCGCCTCAACTGCCTCCAACTGGAGCTGTAATTTACCTATGAGTTTTCGATAGACCCGCTCGTTGACTTCGTTGTGGTGGTAGAGATCTTTGAGGTGTTTACGCTCAATACCGATAGCAAAAATCCTCAGGACACGCTCGAGCATGTCAGCACTGTGGTTGGTACCGATCTGCTGACACAGGGTGTTGTAAATGTCACCATGTACATTTGTGAGGGTGTGAGCCACTGTGGTGTCTATATAGCCACGTTGTTCATAGCGTGCTAGACGACTTTGTACCTCGTGGTGAATAAGCGCCCGTGCCTCATTTGCCTCAACTTCCTCGATGTTTGTCAGGACGTCAAGATGTAGTTTACTCATCAGCTTTTTAATGGTAGTAGCCTTGATGAACAAGGTTGCAAAGATACAACCAATGGTAAGAGATAATAAGAAGTCTCGTGGTGTGAGTGAAAGTGGCCAGTGCGCAATCTGTAGATCATCTGGAATAAGAAGCACCATAGTTACTGCAAGAGCACCACGGAGCGACCCCCAGGAGAGCAAGTGTTGCCAGGCGTATGGTATACGGCGTGGCGCTGCCATAAAACGATTGGTCACTGTTAGTACACCATAGACCGAAGCTGCTCGTGCGAGCGCCACTACGAAGACAGTGGTGACAATAATGAGCAACATATTTTCACTCAGTGCCGGTATCGATACAAAGAGAATACCAATCAATATGAAAATAAGTGAATTGGAGAGGAAAGCCAGTTCACTCCACAGATTTTCCACGAACTCTTCGGCACGAGGATGGATCTTACTGCGCCCGTAATTACCCATAAGGAGGGAAGCAACTGTGGTAGCAATGATTGGCGATATCGCAAAATCAAAGGTACCAAATTGCAAATGATCGGATAGGAGCTCAGATAGTATGAATGTGGTATGGGCTAAAACAATGGTAATGGTGATACTTGCAACCTCGTTTTCCCTCGTGAGACCAACCAGTGTGGCAAAAATACCGCCAGTGAGTAGACCAAATAAAATACCACCAAGCATCATAGATAGAAACGTCAGCGTGCCAGCCAGAATTGTTTCAGTGCCATGGAAGCCAAAGCGTGCAATCTCCAAAATGATCAGGAATACTGCAACTGAGGTGGCATCATTAAAGAGACTTTCTCCCTCAAAAATGAGTGAGAGGCGTCGTGGGGCACCGTATTCTTTGAAGAGTGCCAATACCGCCACTGGGTCGGTGGCGGATATGAGTGCGCCAAAAAGGAGTGTAATGATGAGTGGGATAGTGAGTCCAAACAGGGTGAGTACGTAGTACAGAGTGACACCGATCAAGACTGTAGATACCAGTAAACTGATCACCGATAAAATGGATACAACAACACTTTCCTCTACCATGCGGCGGATGTTGATGTTGTACGCTGATTCAAAGATCAAGGTTGGTAGCAATAAGTAGAAGAGTAGCTCTGGAGTAAGCGTGAATTCTGAGAAAAAGTGAAAGGCCGGAATGTGGGCGAGAACACCCAAAACCATACCGATAAGGGTCAGTAAGACAGTATGAGGAAGTTTGAGTCGTTTCGCCCAAAAAACTGCCAAGCTCGATAGACCAAACATGGAGAAGATCGCCAGGGTTGAGGAAGCGGTCAACATAAAGGTAATGATGGTGAGCGGGTACTATACTCCGCTTGATTTCGCTCTGCAAGGGCTAAAAATGATATACTAGTGCATAATGAAAATGGAACGAGGG
>QKBW01000002.1 GCA_003245875.1 Candidatus Kaiserbacteria bacterium | reverse complement strand
CCCCCCTTTTTTTTTTCTTCTTAAACTGCACACTATTTCACGTAGGTCTCGATCGTTGCTTGATTACGTAATTCCTCTAATTTGTTAGCGATTGCTTCTTGCTGTTTTTCAGACTGCAGCTGTGTCTTGATAGCGTCGTGGACGGTAGCTAATGGTGGTACGGTGCTGCCGGATTGGACGACACTGTCGTATGCCTTCTGAATATCGTCCTCAGAGACGTCGAAAGAATCAAGAGAGGCGATGTCGTCAACATACTTTTCAACAACGATCTGTTCTGCAATATCAGTACGCAGGTCGTCCATGGTGAGCCCATAGTTTTCTGCTTCACTCTGTAAGGCATCCTCTCCGCCAAATTGGTCTGCAAGTGATTGCAAGCGACTTGTGATCTCATCATCAGATGCTGAGAATCCTGCCTCGTGCGCTGCTTGTACTAAGAGACGAGTATTGACGATGACAGTCATGGCCTGCTCGATCAACAATGAATGAATAGTTTCATCAGTGGTACTAACGCCCTGTGCTGCTGCCACCGCTTCAGTCTGCGAAAGACTTTGTTCCAAAAGATCACGTGTGATCTTTTCTCCGTTAACGGTTGCAACAACAGCCGGGAACTCACTATTCCCTCCTTCCCAGAGTGGCCAGTTAGTGTATCCGTACCATCCACCGACTGTCACCAAAACGCCGAGTACAAAGGCTGCCGCATTTTTGTATTTACGATCAAGTTGCATAAAGCGCTTCCATACACGTCGTATGATGCAGATCTCCATCCATCGCTGGAAGAAACGACGACCACCATTTTTAATGCGGGCCAAGAATGATGCTGAAGCTGCGACAGCTGGAATCTCGGTCGGTACATCTGCTGGCTCAAGTGCAACCGGCATGTCTGTTGGTTCAAGCTCTGGAGTTACTGCTTCCGTTGCAACATCGGGTGTGGTAACCGTTGCGGTCTCTCCTGTTGTTTCCTCTGTATTGCCTGCAGTGTCATTAGTGCTTGGCGTTGTGTTTTCTGTATCCATGATAACTATAATATGTATGTTCCTATAACGATGCTTCTAGGGTACCACGTTTATGAGGTCTCTTGTAGCTTGTGTCAAGACGGTTGGTGAGATGTAATTGAAAACGGGCCGGGGGACAAAGCCCCCGGCCCGTTTTTAATTTTTGCTTACGCCTTTACTACCTTAACGGCAGCTGGACCTTTTGGTCCCTCTTCGATCTCGAAGGTAACTTTGTCACCCTCACGCAGATCATCGTAGACGGCATCACCCTCTACGCTACGAGCGTGGAAGAAAAGATCCTTTGCTTCCTCACCCTCATCTGGCTTGATAAAGCCGAAACCGCGGTCGGTCATCAGCTTCACGATTGTACCTGTCATTTTTGTTATATGTTACTAGTAGCACAAAACCTTCTTCACCCTGATCCACTGCTTGTTGAGACTCCGGTGTCCCAAGAGGAGAACTGCTTTGCCTGTGCATTAAAGCACGTCTGTAAAAATATACAAGGGGTAACAGTTTGGCAGAAAGCCTGGTCACTCTGTCTCGTCCAGTCCTCACTCACAAAAATAATCGCCGCGAGGACTGGGCGAGACAGGACAATTATATTTGTCTGCCATACATTCACACCTCTATCGTCTCACCATTGTGCAACGCTTTGAACGGAATATTGTGCTCGGACAAAACTGCAGTCGCAATGCGGTACGCAAGGGCGGTGCCGGTTTCGGTCAGTGTCCAGTCATGCACAGGAAAGGCGACTTGCGGTTGTACCTGCGTGGCGTAATGGAGTGCGTCGGGCAGTTTGCACCATGGCCCACCAACCGGCAGTGCGAGCACCTGTGGCACAGCGTCGGGAATAGTGTACGCGTCGCCCGGATAGAAGAGTGCATTGTCGATGAAGTAGCCGGTGTTTTGTACTTGGCCGAAGTCTTCAAATATTTCTGCGTGTGGCCCATCGTAGGCAGCCAGTGGAACTGCGGCAACCACGTCACTATCCCGACCCTCAAGCACAGTGTAGGCGATGTTGTGCTCAGCCAAGATCTTGCCCACGCTCTGGTTACACACCACACGTGCCTGGGGATTGTTGGTCACCAATGTCTGTAACGAATCGGTATGCAAGTGATCGGCATGTTCGTGGGTGATCAAAATGAGATCAAGGTCGGTTAGGTCGACATATCCTTCGGCAAAGTTACCGGGGTCGGTGAGGATGCGTTTGTCGTTATGCTCGATCAAAAGGCAGCACTGCCCAAACTTGGTGATTTTCATATACACAGAGTCTAGCATGAAACACCCCTTGCCTTTGGTTGGTACGTATTTTGCTATACTGTTTTCATTACCTTTAACTATTTGTCCTATGCGTACAAAAGTGGCTCTATATAGCCGTTCCACACTCACTTTTATTGGTCTGTGTATCATGGTTGGCGTGGTGATTGGTGCGCCGCATCGTGCCGCAGCCGAAGGCTGTGGCACGATCACCTCACTTTCAGGTGAGGAGACCACAATCACCGATTGTGAAAATCCGTTCGCAGCGACCATAACCACCCCCGGGAGTTACCTTCGTATTGATGGTGCGAATATCTACACTGGTGATACAGCCACAGCCACCGACGTGGCTGGATACGTGCAAGTGGTTCCCGACTACTACAATTCTATGAGGTTCACCACCCTCTATCGGCAGACTGCTGCGGGGTATGAGGAAGTGTACGATGAGACGATCTCACCGGAATACCCAAGTGAGGACGACGTAAAGGCTGCCCTGCGGGTGGCCTTTCCCGCCTACGACGAATCAACAATTACTGCCTACTACGAGGCGCTCGAGGCTGATGGTTATGACGCTTTGACAATAGTGCAGCAAGATGAAGTTGATGACTTTTATTCCAACGGTGATTTTTATGCTCATGTGTACGACCCACTTCTTCCCTCACTACCGCCCGGCACCTACGTCGCCGTCTTCTCTAGTTTTGTACCATGTTACGTCTCACTCAATAGTGCAACGTGGTGGGAGCGAGTGCGTGCATTTTTTATACCAACCGTCTATGCGCAATTCTTGTCTTGCGCGGGCAATCATTCCGCTCCGATACCAGTCGAAGCAGTGACGTTCACTGTCGCTGTTGATACCCCTGCCGGAGTATCGAGTGTGCTCTTCTTACCGGGCATTCAAGCGAGTCGTTTGTATACTGACAGTGAGAAGGTGTGGGAGCCAGGCAACAACGGTGATGTGCGAGCACTCGCCATGACCGATGCTGGTGAAAGTCTCGAAGCCATCCACACGAAAGATGTGATCGATGAAATTTATGGAGTCTTCAATGTCTACAAAGATTTCTTTGCTATGCTCGATCAAATGAAAACGAGCGAGCATACGATCTTCGATTGGTCTGCGTTTCCGTACGATTGGCGTTATGACATCTTCGATGTTGTTGACCATGGCACCGCGTACGATGACGGCATCCACTATGTACAAGACGAACTCACTCGCCTCGCGGCAACTTCATACAGCGGCAAGGTCACCATCATCGCTCACTCCAATGGTGGTCTCTTAGCCAAAGCTTTATTGATCGAGCATCCGGAGTTGGCGAGTAAGGTCGATAAAATAATTTTCATCGGCACACCACATCTCGGTACACCAAAAGCGATCGGCACTATTTTGCACGGGTACGACCAACAAGCTCTCCGCGGTTGGCTCATTGATGACGCAGTAGCGCGTGACGTAATAAAAAATCTTCCCGGCGCCTACGCACTTCTCCCTTCCTTGGCGTATCAGGAGCAGGACAACACCCCACTCATTACCTTTGACGAAAGCACGACAACAATCGACTTTCGTTCCTACTACGGTGAGAGTGTCGACACACCAAGTGAATTCTCTGATTTCATGTTGGGTGCGGATGGTCGTACGCTGGTCGACCATTTGGTAACCGATCCCGCGCGGTACCCAAGTGTCGCCAACGGTAGTATGTTCTTGGCTGCTCAAACTGAGCATACACAAACTCTCGACAACTGGCAGGCACCAAGTGGCGTTACGGTGATAGATATTGTTGGTACCGGCGTGCCAACCCTGAAATCAGTACAGTACCGCACGGTGAGTGAAGACTACGATGGTGTCACCCTCTCACTCTTAAAGCCATGGGCTATCCTTTCTCGTTATGGTGACGCGACGGTGATGAGTCAGTCTGCAGCAGCAGTTGATTATGATTGGAAGTACTATGTTGACCTCGAAGCCTTGAAGTTGAGTTCACACCTACCAAAGTTCCTTCAGAAAAAAGTTGACCACTCAAACCTTACTGAGCTAGATCCTACCCAATCTATTATTAAACAAACCCTAGTGGGAAGCTCCACCGACAATATTGCATTTGTCAGTACCACCGAACCTGATTTTGGAGATGCGTACAGCATCGAAGCGGTCGATTCCCCGATTGCTCTATATCTCACCGATAGCGTCGGCAACCGCACCGGTCTGGTGCCAGACGGCAACGGTGGCCTTGTGGTGGTGGAAGAAATTCCCGGCAGCCAATACATTGAGTTTGGTGATACCAAGTACGTGGTCGTTCCTGCCGGCACAAACACTACCAGTACGTTGGTCGGCCTCTCTGCCGGTGGATACACACTCACCATCGCTACCCTCGGGAGTGACAATACGCAGCGCACCGCAACACAACTTATCAACCAACCAGTCACTGCGGGTACGGTTGCCGTATATGAAAAGAGTGATGGAGAGTATTCGACCATGCGTGTCGATAGCGACGGTGATGGTGTATACGACGAAGAGCTTTCTCTCGATGGCGGGTTACTTAGTAGTACTGCCAGCTCAACCGAAAGTGTCACGGACGAGCCGGCTGTGACGGGTACATATATAAGTTCAGGGGGCAGTTCACGGCCGGCGTCAAAAGTATTGGGGGCAGCAATTGTTCTACCAGATCTTTCACTCCTCTCGCGTGATGAGCTGGTTTTATTGTTGATTCAAGTATTAGAACGGTTGATCGCTCTAAAGAGTGGCAATGTATAATTGGTGTATGAAAAATTACTTTCGTAAACACAAGTTCCTTATTTATTGCCTCTCGATTATTTTGGGCGCACTAGTTTTACTTATTGTATACCGCGATTTTGGATGTTTCGGTCAATGCTCATTTGACTTTGTGGTATCTGTTTGGGAACCAATATCAACTTTTACATTGTGGTGTACAGTATTGCTAGTTCTATTTCTTTCCTTCCCCACGCGCTTCTTCAAACGGTGGTTGCTCTATATTGCCTCTTGGTATGTACCACTCACCATTTACTTTGCATGGGCCTGGTTTGATCCGCTCCCCGGCAGCATCATTAACTTTTCTCGTACCGAAGCGATTGCGGTTGCTATGTCCGGACTCATCGCTATCACCCTCGTGTATCTTTTGACCGCTTCGTTACTCGTATGGTTCCGTCGGCGTGCTGGGTAGCGTTGATGTAAGACAAACTCACAAAACAATACGCCGCGGGCAAAGCCCGCGGCGTATTGTTTTCTTTCCCCTCGCTCCTTACATCGACATAAAACTCACATCCGTTGGTGGCACAAAGAGCGCAGCATCAACCGTCGTTGGCATACAGTTGTACCCATAGCTTTGGTCAGCTGATACACCGCCACCAGACATATCTTCCGGAGAAGAAGAACT
The DNA here is from genome assembly GCA_003245875.1 of Candidatus Kaiserbacteria bacterium. GTDB lineage: Bacteria > Patescibacteriota > Minisyncoccia > Phycocordibacterales > UBA918 > OLB19. Next base: position 4,221 of record QKBW01000002.1, on the reverse strand, counting down.
TTCCTCTGCCATGTCTCGCGCGACCTTCACACCCTGTGGTGTCATCGAAGACCATGAGTACACAGAGGTATCGTCGGCGATCATATATGAGGTCATCTCACCCACCGATGGTACGGTTGTGGTGAAGTCCGCACGCACATTATTGCCGGAGACATACACAACACCAGATACTGCCGTCGCACTTGATGACATATCGGCACGTACGTCGATCGTACACTTCCAGTCTCCACCGCGTCGTGCGAGATCAAACAGCGAACCGGTAAAATCAGTACCCTCTTCCTCTGCAGTGTCTTGCAAAGTGTTAGTGGCCATTTCCTCTGACGGTTCGTCCTTAGAACCGCTTAAAAGAAAGAACCCACCGATCGCTACCACTGCCGCGATCGCGATGAGTCCGATGATCTTTGTGTTCATATACATATAGTATATACCCGTTAGGAAAAGTTGGTAGCAAAGGCTGCCGCAGTACACTAATTAAATAAACAAAAGCTGCGGGCAAGGCCGCAGCTTTTGTTATTTATTTCTTCCAGTCCTCGATCAGTATCCCCTGCCCACGTTTCTTCACTACCACTTTCTGTCCATCGCGCCACCCGAGCTCACGAATGATCTCGATTGGCAGTGTCATACGATATGAGCCATTGGTTGCCTTCTGCAACTTGCGCTCATTTCGATCTTCTAATTTAGTGCGTGCCATATATATGTATGGTAGCACGCTGACCCATTTAATGACCCAATTAAATGGGTCGTTAAAACACTTGGCACCCACAGTTCTTACTCGGGTTTTAAATTAAAAGGTTGCGGTACTCTGGATAGAGGTCGCTTACAAGAGCATTCCAGGCCAATGTCTCGTTGTTATTGATATGAGTAATATCAGACTTATGGTATGCAATTAATATCTTAACAGTGTGCTTTGCATCATCAGATACAATGATTGCCCTGCACCCAGATGCTCTAGGTGCTTGTTTGCTTCTTGCGATAGCAAAATTTATCTTAAGGAGTCGCAGTGAACCGACTCTCTTTATCTCATCACATAGTTCCAGTTCGTACACTGAATCAATACGAGTACAAAGTTGTTTCAAAGAATCAAGAGTCACTTCCCATTGCACTTGGTACTTTTTCTGAAAGTTTTTGGCGTAATGCTTACTAAGCTCAGTGCCCTCAGTAACCTCATAATCCCAACCCATATACCGTTAGATAATTTTTGAAGGTTCTTCTTGGGTAATGAGTGAGTACGGAATTATTTCATTATATCTGCACACCTTATATGGCAACTGTTCATGCGTGAACCTAACAATCTCACGAACTCGCGCATTTTTCCACTTGCTTCCCACCTCTCTTATATATTCCTTCTCCTCGTCATTAAGCAAATCGTTTTCTTGAACTTCTCCAGCGCGCGTTGGAGATATCATAAATGCGACATGACCATCAACGGTATTTTTCTGTTCGATATTAATAAGTCCCCCATCAGAAAGTCCATCTTCACCATACATTTCATCAATAGCACGAAAGTAGTAATCCGGTACTGGACCGTATTCTATCTTGCGGTACTGCAACCGACTCATACTCTCCAAGTGCCCATAGAACCAACCGAAATCTGCAAGGTACAAGAGTTTGGCCAGTTTCGTTTTTGGAATACCATTCTTATATTCTGGCAATGTTAAAAATTCCAGGATCATTTGCTGGTACTTTTTGTAGTTTTCCTCACTACCAACAACCGAGTTGCCAAAGACCTCTTCCAACTTCTGTTTTTCATTGAGTTTGATATCTCGCTTCCCTTGTTCAATAGCCACATATGAAGCTCTAGAGATACCGAGTGCTTCCGCCACTTCCTCTTGTGTAAGACCACGTGACTTCCGCTCCTCTCGAATTTTTTGTTGTATTGTGCCCATGTCTATATTTTGACACAGTATTATACAAATGTTTACACTTTTTGCAAGTAACTGTGGATAATATGTGTAAAATGTAATAACATATTGACATAAAGTATTGGCTCACGTTACAATACCAAAGAAGGCGGGGTGCTTTCGCACCCCGCCTTCCCCACAATCCAGACCAAAGTCTGTTAGTCACAAATATACTCTATATTTTTACTAACGCCAAGGTCCCTTATTAGCTAATTTTACGAAAACGCATATGCGCTATTACGTAAATAAAAACGCCCAGCCGATCTCGAATGATCATGAGGTTCATGTGAGTACGTGCTCACGACTTCCTGCACCAGAGAATCGGATCTACCTTGGCGATTTCAGCAGTTGCTCTGCGGCTGTCCGCGAAGCGAAAAAGTATTACTCCGATACCAACGGATGCTACTACTGTTCGAATTCGTGCCACACTACATAGAGTAGTGCCACAACCAAAACACCCTGCATTTTATGCAGGGTGTTTTGGTTGTACCTATCGGTTCCCTTTCGCACGATTATGAGTCTTGCACAACATTTGACAATTCTTTGCGTCGGTTTTCCCTCCTTTACTCCAGGCAGCGACATGGTCGGCGTCCATATCAGCCAATACCCAAATCTTCCCTTTGTTGGCGTCGTGCCCAAGCGCACAAAGTGGACAGTTTGAAACACCCTTCTTTTTCGCTGATTCAGTCTGTGTTTCGTACACCGAACGTTTCGTCTGCTCATCAAACACTCTCACGTCGAGCAGTTTGGCATCTTGTGTGCCACTCAAGATATATTCGAAGATACCTTTGCGATTTTTTACATACGGATCGGCATACAGTTTGTGTACCTCGGCCGAAACCTTCTTCGGATCATACGCTGTTTTATGGTATTCCTCATAAAGTCGTCCCCATTCCAGTCCTTTCATCTCCTTCTCCACGTCAATAAACAGTGTCGCAACCCAATCAACCACACTATTGAAGTACGTTTTCACTTCGTCAATAGTTTTGTCATTGCGATGCTTGCTCATATAATCGCCGACATTGCCCTTGCTTACCCAATCAAGTGCACGTTCCCAAAACTCCTGTCGGTTGGCGCTACCTTTTATATACGCGCTCCATTTTTGGATGTGCGCGTTCTGGCTATTGCTAAACTCCGCCTTACCAAGGGTAACAAACGGCCCTGAGTATACGGCATTTAAAAGCTCCTGCTCGTTCAATGGTACACCAGCAATGTTGATCGTCTTAAACCATTCTTTAATCTCACTCTCTTCCCCTTCACATTCATAGATCAACAGTTCTGACTCCAAAATCTTTTTCTGTTTGTCTGCTGCCAAACCGTGAAAATATTGCGGTATGTCGTTCTCATCCATAATGGCAAACTTGTTGGTCACGTATCGCCCTGCGCTGGTAATGCGCTGTTGCCCATCGAGCACTTCCAAGCTCCCGTCGCTCTTTTTCACAAAGTAAATCAAGCCAAGCGGGTACCCTTTCAAGACCGATTCAATCACAGCCACATCTTTCTTGCCGTCGGCATAAATATAGTTACGCTGATACTCCGGCTGGATGGTGAGCTTACCCGCCAAACCAAACAGCCCTTTTCCTTCCAGTTCGTTATACACAAACCCTTCGCAGATATCTTTGATCGTGTATTTTTTAAGTGTGGTTTTCATTGTTGTAGAAAATTATTTAGCATCCGGTAAATCGCGCAATCTCTTCCCATTATAGGTAAAATAATCTGCACCTGCATACGCGCCGCTGTTGTTTAACTGCCCTCGCTGCTCATAAAGTCTATATGTAAGCGGCGACAACTTCCATACTTGCCCCTCATACTCCACTTCGCGCTCACCGACGACTGTTGCGATTACCTGCTCGTCGTCTTTAAAAACAACCTCGTCGCCGTTCTTTAAACCCTTTCTATAAAAACTAAACAAATTACTTTGTTTCCTAACCTTTGACACTTGATCAAATTCTTTTTCTTGGTCGATGTTTTCTGGGTAAATTATTTTACCCTTGAACGATAGCATGAGTTGTCGTATCAGCTCTTGATCAAGCGCAAACAGTTCACTCTCACCGACACGATGTTTATTAAATATATCGTGGAGCAAGGACTCTTTGTCGTCATAATCTTCAAGTTCCATTGCAAAAAATCTTTTCAAACCAGCCACGTTATAGTAACCATTCGCTTCAAGGTTCCGCATTCGTTCCGGATAATTTTTGCTACCCGTTTTCCCGATTTTTATCAAACCGGAAACGGCGGTTGTCATGATGTAGATTATGCCTTTCATGACTCTAAATGTATAGGAACATAGGATTGTTTGCAATAACTATGAGTTTCTTTT
>QKBW01000036.1 GCA_003245875.1 Candidatus Kaiserbacteria bacterium | reverse complement strand
AAGTAGAAAAGACAATCCGTTTGTGTTGGGTTAAGCGCTGCGACAATGGCTGCCATGCTTGGGTTGCTGATAGCAGTTGGTGGTAGGCCGGTATTTTTGTATGTGTTGTATGGTGATTCAATATATTTGTCTTGGCTATTCGGTACCGGCCACCATGGCTCTTGTGGTTCATTGCCCTTTACGTATTGGAGCGAGGCATCAATTTGGAGTGGCATATTAATGAAAAGACGATTCCAGATTACACCGGCAATGAGACGCATATGTTCGAACGAATACGCTTCACGTTCAAGTAATGATGCAATAGTGATAGCGTCTTTAAGCGGTACAATTGCTGCGACACTTGTGGGGTAGCGACTTAGTATCTCATCGGTAAAACGTTGTTGAATAGTTTCGAATACTTCGGTTGGTGTTGCTGTAGCGGCGAAGACATAATTGCCTGGTAGTAATACACCTTCCGGTAGTGTGGCCTGTGTTTCAAGAAGAGCGAGAAAATCTTCTTTGTCCGAGTTACTCCAACTGAAGAGCCTGGTAGCACGGGCTGCCACTTCCTCTTTTCGTTCGCCAGCCCAAATCACCAACACTCGACTCTGTGAGGAGGCTAATTGTTGGAAAAACCCAGATTGGGAAAATGTACGAATTACTTTTTCTGTCCAGGGCATATGGTTTGCCGTTGGTACCATAGTAGCAAGATGTTCGGTCAAGAAAAGATTGACCGAATCGTTGGAAATGATTTTTTTCTCTGCCGGAAACACGCTAACCGGAAAGGGGGTAGGTGTTGCTGTGGTGTCGGTTTGTATACTTACTTGTGTTGTGTTGGTATACAAACGAAAAACGCCGTATGAACCAACTGCCAGGGTAGCCAGAAGTATTACGAACGTCGCACTTAGGAGTCGAACACTGAAACTCCAGCGGCGGTGGGTAATCAAAACATGCATGATGGCTTCTATTATGCCATCTCTCGTGCTTCCGCACTACCTTGATAGACACGCTTAGTACGGTTGTTATACTGGTTGTATGTTAGAGTTACGTTACTTGGTTGGTTTTCTGATTACCACAGCCCTTGTATTGGTTGCTGTATGGTGGGGTTTTGCACGGTACTATGAAACCCTATACCATTGGCTTAATATGCAGGCGTCGTACCAAATTTTTTTGGTGAGATAGGGTTACAGGTCACAGTGGCAGATGAGCCGGCAAAATGGCAGCGGGGACTTTCGGGTGTCCGTAGCTTGGGTGAGCTGGAAGGAGAATTGTTTATTTTTGATTCTGCAGGCGTGTATGGCATCTGGATGAAGGATATGCAATTTCCCATTGATGTGATCTGGATCGATAATAACTTTAAGGTTGTACATATTGAGAAGAATATATCACCTGGTACATACCCACAGGTTTTTGCAAATACAACACCAGCCCGATTTGTGCTCGAGGTCAATGCCAATTTTGCTAATTCGTTTGCTATTACCGAGGGTAGTTTATTAACGCTCCCGGCCTCTTTGGTTCCAAAAGATTTACAATCTATATAAATGTGTTATAGTATACGCGCATGATGATCGCTGCCTTGTTTTACAAGGCAGAGGAAAGTCCGAACACGCCCACACAATGTTGTGGAGCAGGGTAGCGGGTAATTCCCGTCACTGTTGTATAAACAGAGAGGTGCGAGCAGAGACGCCGACGGTGAAAACCAACGGCTTCCCACTGGGAAGAGCTCTTTGGGTAACTAAAGAGGTGAAACGGCTAAATCCTTACTCGCGTGCAAGGCCGTGCCCCTCACCACTTTTGCATTTGTTTCTTGTTATCAAATGCAAAAGTGGTGAGGGGAGAGCCGCAAGAGGTGTTTGGTAACAAATATCCCAGGTATATGATCATCCCGAGAGTTTTGCTTTCGGACAGAATTCGGCTTACATGCAGTCCACAGACCCCGTTTGGGGTCTGTGTTCGTATCATATGTTATGCTATATGAATTACGAGGTTGTGATTTGATATGGACATCAATAATTCATTTAGCCCGCAGGTTTCAAAACCGCAAAAAGATCGTACTGTCAGTGTGCTGCTGTCGCTTGCCCAGTGGTTGCTTATTGGCACCGTTGGTATTTTACCGTTACTTTTTATCCCAGGTGTTTTGAATGCGCTTGGACAGGTAAAAATGTTTGTGGTGATTGTTATGGTATCAGTGTCGTTTCTTTTGTATGCTTTCGCATTTTTACGTTCTGGCACATTATCCTTTTCACCACATGCAGCCTGGGTTGCTTTTTGGGTGGTAGCGTTGGCCACTATTGTGTCGGCACTGTTATCAAAAGATCTGTCTGACAGTTTGTTTGGTGACGCTTTCGCCACCAATACGGCTCTGGGGGTTACGATACTGGTGTTGGTAGCCACGTTAGCAATCAACCTTGGGAAACATACAAGGCGAGCAGTGCAGTTGTTTCTTGTCTTATGCGCGAGTGCATTTCTGTTGGGTCTATGGCATCTATCACGTTTAATTTTTGGTGCTGAATTCTTATCTTTTGGTTTGTTTACCGGTTCAACCCAATCATTACTTGGTCCTTGGAATGATGTTGCTCTTTTTTACGGATTAGTGATTATCCTTTTGTTGGTAGCAGCGGAACAACTCACATTATCGCGTGTGGCAAAAACGGTGAGTATTGCCATGGTCGTCCTTTCACTGGTGTTGCTGTTCATCATAAATTTCTCAGT
>QKBW01000068.1 GCA_003245875.1 Candidatus Kaiserbacteria bacterium | reverse complement strand
TAAAAACATCTTATTACTTCTCGGAAATCCCGATGCAGATTCTTTTTCAGGCCGAGTGGCTGACCAGTATCAACAAGCGGCCATCACCGCTGGTCACAATGTGGTACGGGTGAACATTGGTGACCTGCAGTTTGATCCGATCTTGCACCACGGGTACAAAATCATCCAGCCGCTTGAGCCTGACTTGGTGAGTTTACAAGAACGCATCAGAGAAGCTGATCATATTGTTATTGTGTACCCTAACTGGTGGAATACCATGCCGGCTCTCTTGAAAGGTGTGTTTGATCGTATGTGGTTGCCTGGTTTTGCCTTTAATTTCGATAAGCAGACAAAAAAGCTGGTTAAACACCTGACTGGTAAGAGCGCACGGGTGATCGTAATTGCAGGCACCTATTCGCCGTTTATGACCTGGTGGAAGTTTGGTGATTATACCAATGAGATTCAGCACGGCATACTTGATTTTGCTGGCATCAAAACCAAAGTTTCTGCTTTTGGCCCAACCGATAGAGTGTCTGAGAAGGTGAGAGATAAATGGTTACTAACCATAGACCATTTAGGCAGAAAAGGTTGCTGATTTCTGTTACAATGCTATAGTGTCAGTCGGCCTGCCTTTTTCCTGCAAAGGTTTGACATCCCCTGAACCGACAGTAAGTTGAGAAAGGCAGGCCGACCACACCCCCCCCGAGCATCGCAGAGGGGGTTTTCTTTTTTTCTAAAAAACTGTTACGCTTTGTCCCATATGTCACTATCTGTTGGAATTGTTGGTCTACCAAACGTCGGTAAAAGCACCTTGTTTTCTGCGTTAACCAAAAATGAAGTATTGATAGCAAACTACCCGTTCGCCACCATTGACCCAGCGGTGGGAGTGGTTGCGGTGCCTGATCCACGTCTTGATAGATTGCAACAGTTATCTGGGAGCGAAAAGATCATTCCGGCTATTGTGGAGTTCGTAGATATTGCGGGGCTGGTAAAAGGAGCATCAGCAGGTGAGGGTTTGGGTAACAAATTCCTTGCCAATATTCGCGAAACAGACATGATCGCGGAAGTGGTGCGCATTTTTGAGGATGAAGGCATTCACCACGTTTCCGGTGCTGTCGATCCACTCTCTGACATTGAAACGATCAACCTGGAACTGGTTATGGCAGATGCTGAAACTGTTAGTAAAAGAATTGGCAGTATTGAGCGAGAGGTACGCGGTGGTGATAAGGGGGCTAAAGCACTTCAAGAATTATTGAAGCGTCTACTGCCGCATCTTGAGAGCGGTAAATTGGCCAATGCATTGGTCATGACCGATGAAGAAGTGGTGTTGTTGCGTGGCCTCCATCTTTTGAGTATGAAGCCGGTTTTGTATGTCTGCAATAAAAAGAACGGCGCATTTAACTTTGATGAGCAAAATGATCCTCGATGGGGCGAATTGATGGATTTCTTTGAAAGCACCGGTGCTGAGTATGTGGTTGTCGATGCCGGTGTGGAGTTGGAACTCAAAGACTTAGGTGAAGATGAAAAGCAAGAATTTCGTCGTGAGTATGGCGCTATGGACGGTGGCGTTGGTGATCTTATCCGTGCGTGTTATCACCGTTTGGGTCTCATGAGTTACTTCACCACTGGTGAAAAGGAAACAAGAGCTTGGACTGTACGACAAGGTAGTACCGGGCCGGAGGCAGGTGCTGCTATTCATACTGATTTCAAAGATAAATATATCCGTGCTCAAGTTGTTTCCTTTGAGGATTTGGCAATTGCTGGCAGCAAAGCTCTCGCTCGTGAGCAGGGGAAACTTCGCACTGAAGGTAAAGATTACATTGTCCAAGACGGCGATGTAATCGAATTCATGCATTCGTAAGTCCGCTAAATCACCTGTGTGCTTTTGTAGTACGGTATACTAATAGTATATGAACCATCCAAAATATTTTGTGGTGCAGTTTGGGGCTCTGCTTGCGATGTATGCATGTTTGAGTTCACTCTTATTTGTTATCTTTGGCATTATCACGGTACTTTTCCCTAATGTAGCAGGGCAGCTCTACGAAGATGAATCAGCTCGTAGCAGTATCCGTACCGGAATCGCCATGCTGATCGTCTTTTTCCCAACCTACCTCGCATTGATGCGTGTTAGTAATCACTGGCGGCGTGTTGAAACTGATGGTGAGTACTCAACTCTGAGCAAGTGGCTGATTTATCTTTCTGTGTTGGTTGGCGGCGGAGTACTCCTGGGTGATCTTGTGGCCGTTATTCTCGGTGCCTTAGAAGGCGATCTGACATTGCGTTTCTTACTTAAAGCAGGGACGTTATTTTTGGTGGCCGGCGCTACCTTGTCTTTTTATGTACTTGATTTGCGTGGCTACTTCAAGCAGCATAGCAAACACGCTCTATATTTTGCGTATGGAGCGACGGTTGTGGTGCTTGGAACGGTGGTATGCGGTTTTATGCAAATTGAAAGCCCTGAAGCCATACGACAGTTACGCTTGGACGAAACGACAGTACGCGAACTCGACTTATTCCGTTGGCAGATCGAAGACTACTATCAGCAGCATAAAGTTTTGCCTGTAGAACAAGCTCTTACGTTGCCTGAGACAATCGAGGGTCGTCGAGCATTTGAATATCGTGTGACCGGCAGTAACACGTATGAGTTGTGTGCAGAATTTTCTGCTCCAACCCCAGAGAGTGAAATGGCAGTGCCAAAACTACCGGAAGAAAAGAACTACACCTGGAATCACGAAGCCGGTTGGCAGTGCTTTGATCGAACGGTGGTACAAGAGTAGAA
>QKBW01000035.1 GCA_003245875.1 Candidatus Kaiserbacteria bacterium | reverse complement strand
GCTTGATTTCGCTCTGCAAGGGCTAAAAATGATATACTAGTGCATAATGAAAATGGAACGAGGGGGAGAGGGGGCGGCGTTTAACGAGGCGTACGCCTCGTTAAACGCCGCCCAACGCGATGCTGTCGACACAATTGAAGGGCCTGTCATGGTTATTGCCGGTCCCGGAACAGGGAAGACGCAAATATTGACCTTGCGTATTGCCAACATTCTTTTGCAGAGTGATGCGGCACCAGAAAGCATTCTGGCTCTTACTTTTACCGAGAGTGGTGCAAAGGCAATGCGTGAACGTCTACGTCGGTATATCGGTACGCGTGCATATCGGGTGCCTATTTACACCTTCCATGGTTTGTGTGGCGACTTGGTCGGACGATATCCTGATGCATATCCGGGGATCATTGGCGGCATGGTCGCAAGCGAAATAGACAAGATACAGTTACTTGAATCCATTGTGCTTGATCCTTCTATCAAGTTATTGCGCCCGTCTGGTGATCCTTCCTACTATGTAAAGCCTTTGCTTTCTATCATCAGCAGTCTGAAACAAGAAAATATTGGTCCTGATCAGTTGGTCACTATCATTGGGAAACAAGAAGAGGAGCTTGCGACCATCGAGCAGTTTCACCAGAAAGGTGCACACAAAGGTAAGGTGCGCAGTGAGTACACAAAAAAGGAACAAAGTATTGCCAAAAACCGCGAACTCTTGTTTGTCTACCAGCGTTATAGCATGCTCTTGCGCGCGCAACACCTGTATGACTTTGACGATATGATCATTGAGACGATCGAAGCGCTTGAACACAATGAAGAGATGCTACGTGATCTACAAGAGCAGTACCAGTATGTGTTGGCTGACGAGCATCAAGATGTGAATGGAGCACAAAACCGTATTTTAGAATTGTTAACCTCATACCATCAGTCGCCAAATATTTTTGTGGTGGGTGATGAGAAGCAGGCTATCTACCGATTTCAAGGGGCCTCTTTGGAGAATTTTTTATATTTTGAAGATGTGTACAAAGGTACCAAAATGATCTCATTGACCGACAATTATCGCTCCGGCCAACGGATACTTGATGTTGCACATTCACTCGTGACAGTGGAAGAAGGTCCGCTGCAAGATTTGCGAGTTCCTTTGCAAGCAGCTTTGTCTAAAACTGCAGCCGTGACCAAAACTGAGTATTCCCACCAAGCGGTCGAGCACGATGATCTAGTAACGCGGATTCAGGCAGAAATCGCTGCTGGTACTCCTACACGCGAGATCGCTGTTATTGTGCGGACCAACCGAGAAGTCGAATATTTGGCGGGTGTACTACGGGCAGCCGGTATTGCAGCCAACGCTTCGGCTGACGGGGACATACTGCATCACCCTATAACGCGTGAGGTCATGCATATGCTTGCTGCTATCACGAAACCGGAAAACGAGGCAGCACTCTTTGCAATATTGCACGGGTCGTACTGGAACATATCAGCGTCCGATCTGATGTCTTTATTGAGGGCTCGTTCATTTGATACGCCGTTGGAACGTCTGATTCGTGACGAAACCTTGTTACAAGAAGCTGGGGTACGAGATGTGCCTGCAGTGCTGCGAGTCGGTACTGTACTGGATGCAGCACGAGCGGCGGCTCTGTCCGCCAATCCCAGTCGTGTCTTGGCACAAACTTTGGAACAAAGCGGTTTTGTGTCGACTCTCATGATTGAGGATCCTCTAGAAGGGTCACGTGTACTGCGGCGTTTGTATGATGAAATAGAGGCATTAGTTGCAGAGGAAGAATCACGTACCCTTGCTGATATCGTTGAAGTACTGGCCACGTATCAAGTACATGCTATTGGTTTGACTGCTCCTTTTATTACCAGTAGTGATGATGCGGTATCTGTCATGACCGCACACAAGTCAAAGGGTCTTGAGTTCATCGTTATATTTTTACCGCACCTTAACGACAATGTGTGGGGCGGTACACGTAAAAGGACATTATTTTCAGTACCGTTGACTCGTCACCAGCATGATGAATATGACGCCATTGATGACGAACGACGATTATTTTACGTAGCGCTGACGCGTGCAAAAGAACGGGTGTTTTTGTCCTATGCTACTACCGATGCGGCTGGTCGTGCATTGGTCTGTAGTCGTTTATATGATGAGTTGGATCAGGAGTTGGTTACCGAAGTGCCCAACGATAGTGCCGAACAGGCATTTGATCCAACAAAGGTCTTGCAGGGTACTGCATCTGTACCATACGATAACTCGTTTTTGCAGCAGGTGTTGGTTGAACGTGGTTTTTCCGCAACGTCACTCAATAACTTTTTACAAAGTCCTTGGAATTACTTTTATCGTAATGTCTTACGTGTGCCGGAGGTACAAACAGAATCATTGCAATTTGGAACGGCAGTCCATGGTGTACTTGAGACAATGACGCGTACGTATACCAAACAAGGGTCATTGCCAACCGATACAGAGATTACTCAATCACTAGACCGAGAACTTGGCCGTCTGCCGCTTTCAGTGGAAGAGTTTACTCGGTTGCATCAAAAGGGAATTGAGACGCTGCTTAGTTACAAAACACATCTTGCCTCGTCGTTGTCGGTTGCGTCCGAAGAAGAAAAGAACATACGTGTTATGTTTCCGACCGGTCTTGCTGAATTGCCCGAAGTGCTCTTGACCGGAAAGCTGGATCGACTGGATAAAGATGCTACAGGGAAGGTGCTTCGGGTGGTTGATTACAAGACCGGAAAGCCAAGGACGCGTGGTGCCATTGAGGGCAAAACTAAAAGCAGTGATGGGGGGTATAAGCGCCAGTTGGTGTTCTATGCCCTGCTTCTTTCCTTGTACGATGATGAGCGATATAAAACACGAGAAAGCATGCTCTCATTTGTGCAAGCTGATGGTAAGGGGGTTGTCCATGAAGAGACGTTTACAATTACTGATGATGAGATCGAAGCGTTGAAAGGTGAGATACAAGCAGCGGTACGAGTGTTATGTGCCGGGGAATGGTTGACTGCACCGATTGAAGCGGGGAGTACGAACTATGAGCAATTGGCCAGTGCATTTCAGAAGCGATTGGTTGGATAGAAAAACAGCGGCGGGCCTTTGGCCCGCCGCTGTTTTTCTCACATTTATTGTTGTTGTACTGTTTCTCCCTTGAGTTGCCCAAGTAGGTTGTCAATAATACCTTTTACCGTTTCGTAAGATTGTGCACCATTGATCACGCCTTGCTCACCACCAACCATGATGATGTTATAAGGAGTTCCTACCTTGCCCCCGGTCATCGCAATGGCGTTGTTGAAATCCTCCTCCACTTTATCTTGGTAAGTGCCGTTCTGCACGCATTGTTCAAAATCAGTCTGATTGACCCCCGCAGCTGCAACAAAGTCATTGAGCTTATTCATATCAGTTGGGTCAACACTTTGCACTTGACCTCCAACGTAATGGATCTGGCGTGACTCATTGAGTGCATCAGTAAACTTCCAAAATGCGTCGTTTCCACCCAATCCTGCTACACACTCCGAAGCTAATGCCAACGTTGGAGCATTTGGGTGTAGTTGCTGCAATGGTAGCTGACGGTACACCCAAGCCACCTGACCTCCGGTACCGTATTCGTCAATGATCTTCTTCATTGTGTCATGGAAAACGCGACACCATGGGCATTCTAGATCAGAATACTCGACAATTATAATTGGCGCATTCGGATTACCACGGATATGATCATCTGCAGTGATCGGATTGATTGCAGATGTGTCACCCGCAAGAGCGCTTGTGGTATCGTCGGCCTGTTGTGGTGATGTCTTACCACCAACAAAATAAATGGCAGTAGCAATCATTGCGAATCCAAGCAAAATTGCAACAGGCACCAACATTGAATTTCGTAACGGTGTTCGTGAGGTGCTTGCTGTGGTTGTTTCTTGTTCCATATGTATCAATTATGTATATGCAAGCAGTATAGCATACACCCAATCATAGTATGCTATACTGCACAACCATGGACGGTGTCGCATTATTTTTTGGTATTTTACAGGGGTTAACCGAGTTTCTTCCTGTTTCTTCAACTGGCCATTTAATACTGGCGCATGCTCTTTTTGGTACAATTGAAAGCGATTCATTAGCATTTGATGCCACGCTGCATTTTGCAACTGCATTAGCGGTAGTGGTATATTTCCGCCGTGATGTCTGGGCATTGCTGCAGACCTTGCTGCGCGTAGCTGGAAGGCTTCCGGTAGACACTCGCGAAAAGACATTATTGATAGCGATTGCCACCGCCACAGTGCCAGCGGCTCTATTGGGCTTAGTCTTAGAAGATCTAATGGGGACACTTTTTCGCTCGCCACTATTGGTAGCCGCTGTGTTGGTGGTTGGTTCAATCTTCTTTATGTATGGTGAATGGAGGTATCAGAAATACACCCCAACCAACCATCTTTCTGCAAAGAAAGGATTTTATATTGGATTATTTCAATCATTGGCACTCTTGCCGGGTATGTCTCGCTCGGGCTCGTCCATTGTGGGTGGTATGTTACTCGGCCTTTCACGAGCCGAGGCTGCTCGTTTTTCATTTCTGATCGCTATCCCGCTTATTTTGGGTGCAGGTGCTAAGAAAGTATTAGAATTGGTCTCTTCATCAGACCCTGTTTCTTGGGCGCCTATTATTGTGGGTGCTGGTTCCGCATTTGTAGTTGGACTGGCCGCTATTCACTTCATGCTCGGATTTGTCCGCCGACACACTCTTTGGCCATTTATCTGGTATCGTTTGGTATTAGCACTCAGTGTTGTGGCGGTAGTGTTTTTAGCCTAGGGTAAAACAAAGAAAGCGGCGGGCCTTTGGCCCGCCGCTTTCTTTGTTTAAAATGGCAGTGTGTGTGTCAGTGATGTGTCCTGCAGTACCTCCCAACCACTCGTATCAATGGGAAGCTCTTTTTTTCTATAACCATCTTTATACAGGATATGTCCGTGTTGTCGTGCATATTCAAAAACTTCTTTTGTTACCCGTACGTCCTGCTCGCAATATTTTTTGATCTCATTGATCTTACCCTCGCGCCACCAGCGGACGGCCTGAAGGCCGTCCGCACTCTTGCGTGCACCAACTGTTGCGCTAGCAACATTATCCAAACGGATACGTCGCCCAAGTGAGTTTTTGATATCTTCGAGCAGGTCAATGCTCTTAATGCTGAAGAGGTCGCCAGGATAGTATTTGTTGAGTAGTGGCACGTCAAAATGGTTGCTGTTAAAGCCGACTAGGGCGTCGGCTGCTTCAATGATCGGCCATAACTTATGGAGCTCATCTATGGCGACTGTCGTGTACTGATCAGTAGCACTATCGTAGAGAGAGGCTACGGAAATATCAAGGCTGGTAGGATCAGAACTACCAACATCCTCAAAAATATTCTGTGTTTCCAAGTCAAAAACAACGTAACGCATGGTCACTAGTGTATCACATCAATCCTGTGTAATTAGCCGGTCAGCTTCTCTACCAATTGATCAAGAGTGCCTGCTGTCTCTTCGCCGGTTGTCAGGTTCTTTAGTGTTAATGAATCTCCGTCAATTTCATTTTCTCCTACTACAATGGCATATTCAGACAGGTGGTCACTGGCTGCGGAAAGTTTTTTACCTAGCTTGCGGTCGCTCATATCGACGGCAGTGGAAAGACCGGCGACACGAAATGGAAGTGCGATCTTTTGAGCTGCCAGGTTTTGCTCGATGCTCATTGGCAAAATCATAAGTGTTGGAGCAGTAATTGGCTCGATGAGTAGGTCGTGAGTCTCCAGGAAATTACGCATACCAACATCTCCCATGCCAAAGCCGATTCCAGGTACCGGTGTACCCCCAAAGAGGGAAGTCAAGTTATCGTAGCGACCACCACCGAGAAGCGAGCGGTTGTTGGCTGGATCGGTGTCAAAGATCTCAAAAATAGTGCCGGTGTAATAGTCGAAACCACGTGCCAAACTCTTATCAAAGACGACATTATCAATGCCAAGCTCCGCCAGGCCAGTCATAACGTCGGTTTGTTCATCGCTATTGTCGAGCATGAGGATAATCTGTTCTGACAACGCTTCATCGTTGGTGATTTCGTTAAGCGCTGCGCGGTAGTCTTCAGACGATATTTTATTACGACGGTCATTGAGGCGAGTGATAGCAGTGATCTGTTCATCTGCAACACCTAGAGCGTGATAAAGTCGTGTCATTAAAGCTCTATCATTAAGACGAATTTGGAACATACTTTGGTCAGCACCAAAATTGAGTAGTGTCTGATATGCCAAAGCAATGATCTCTATATCAGCCGTGTAGTCGTTGGTGCCAAAAATATCGCAGTTCCACTGCCAGTGCTCACGAAGTCGGCCGCGCTGAGCACGTTCATAGCGAAAGAGGTTAGGGGTGGCATACCAACGCACCGGAAAAGAGAGCTCTTTGGCGCGACCAGCGATCATACGAGCAGCGGTCGGCGTCATTTCTGGTCGTAGGGTTACTTCACGGTCTCCACGATCAACGAAGGTATAGGTTTGTTCATTCACCATCTCCTCATTCTCAGCTCCTTTTGCCTTATACAATTCTGAGGGTTCGAGTACTGAGGCACCGTATTGTTCAAAGCCAAAGCTCTCGGCGGTTTGGCTCCAGACATCAAAGATATATTGCTCTATGGCCATGTCTTCAGGGTAGAAGTCACGGACACCCTTATATGGCCCGGTGGGAAGTGGTTTGTTCATAATAGCTTGATTGTACGGCAGGGGAGCCAGAGATGCAACGCTGTGCATAGCTTGCGGTCTCGCTACCGTTTGGTGCGGTATCATACAAGTAATATGAAAAAAGTTCGTTACGTATTGTATGCGCTCGTCCTGGTGATTGGTTTGCCACTGGCGGTCGATTTTTTGGTGTTTGGTGGTAAATACTCACAGCCACTCGTGTTATTAATGAATCGACAAGCGCGCGAGTATCAAGCTGTTGATGCGGCTATGGCACTTTCCTATACTGACCCGGCAGCTGCCAATATCGAATTGCAAACTTTGGTTAATACCGCGAGTGACGACATTGTGTACGAACGGGCAGTTCGACAATTGGCGAGAAACAACGTTACCAGTGCACCTGCGGATAGTTTGACAGATACCGTTAAATTAGCAACTGATCCTCGTATACGTGCGGAAGCCCGCGCCGGAGCACTGGAAACTCTGGCAGAATATTATACGAGCCAATACAGTCCGTACACCACCGGAGATCTGGACGCAGCCATTTTTGCAGATCCCGTGATGGCCCAGGTGCGGGAAGCTGCTGATCCTACTGTCGGTAGCCAACAGATCATTTTGGAATATGCTAATCAGGTGTCGGTGCGTCCATATGCCACGGCACTGCTCCTACCTATTTATGGTCAAGCGTGGTATGAGGGTGACACGCGAGCCAAGCTCTATTTTGATGAAGCCTGGACAAACTTCCAAAACTTGATCAGTGCAACCACAGAAACCAGCCCGTTGCTGCCCAAAGCACATGCTGCAGCTGTAGCTGGTTTGTTATATGCGAGTGTTGCTGACGCTGCAAATGCTACTGATTATCTACCTGAACTTGAGTTGGTAAAAACATTAGACAGTTCAAATCAGCTGGTTGCAATGATCGCACAACTTACAGGCCAGCCTGAGGATGACTTTTTGGGCGCAGATTATGCGCCTCTAGCGCAGTTCTATACGATTCTTAATGCCGTTAATAATCTACCAAGTAACGTACGAGTAACTCAGATCACTGATGCATATAGTGCATACCTATCAGCGCATCCTGGTATTGATCTGAGTGTCGTGGCACCAAATATACAAACCACTATCAATACTGAGAATCCTGTATCAGAATAATTAAACTCACAATTATGTTCAATACTATGAAAATTGTTTGCCGCAGACCAGCCCTTTTAATAGCAACAGGTATATTTTTTCTAACCGTCCCATTCTTTTTATTGGCTGATACACAGGGTGGAGGTGGTAGTTGTGGGACTGCGAACGATAAGGATTGTGATGGCGACACAACAGATGAGATCGTTACACCTGATGGAGTAGTGGTGCGTGATGCTGATAATTGGGATCCTGATGACAATGATCCTAATATTGACCACAATGATATTGTTCACCCAAAACCACGACCAAACTAATTTTTTCTATTTTCTATTAGGCTAGATAAAAAACGGCGCCGGGGTTTCCCAGCGCCGTTTTGGATCAGCGAGTGTAGACGTCGCCAACCCATATGTTGCCCGCTTCATCCGCACGGATGAAGCTGTCTTCGAAAGCGAAAGTGACGTAACCCTCACCTTTCTCCGTCGGGAGACCGCGCGGCGCCGGCTGCCGTTTGATAAACGTTGCCTTTTTTGCGACGCAGAGCGTGCCAATCACGCTCTTGCCAGGGAAAGCTTCACCGGCCGGGCCAGCGAAGGCACCGGCCCCGTAGCCTTCCGGGCAGCTCAGCCCATCGACGGTAACTGAGGTCGTTTCGCCAGCAAAGCTGGCGGTAGCGGCGAGCGCGGCGATGGCCGCAGCGATCAAGAGTTTTTTCATTTCCTGGCCCTCCTTTGCGGCCGAAGAAAAAAGTGTGAACTGGGGTGCAGCTTCGGCGTAGTGCCGTCCTCATCCCTTATGTCATTAAGTATTGCATACTTTTACAAAAAAGTCAAGTACCCAAGGGGGCCTGGGGATAAGGGCGAGGGGAACGGTTGGTAGCTTGTGGCTTCTGTTAAAATAGCGATATGAGATTTAAGCCACTACTTTTATGGTTATCATCTGGTGTTTTGACCGGTAGTGCGATTATTTTTCCTCCGCTGTGGTTTTTGGTTGGTCCAGGTTTGCTGCTGCAGTTATATTTGTTGCGTGGCGGCAACTTTCCTTTGTTAGGTCCGACGATTGCCGGTACGGTTCATATGGCATTTTCTTTGCTCTGGCTGTTTGGCGTGGTAGATATCTCATGGTTGGGTTTCACCTCGCCTATTATTTTGGGTTTTGTTGTCGTCGGGGTGTGGGTGACGTCTTCGTTTACTGCCGGGCTTGGTTATGGTGTAGTTTTGTGGAGTTTACGGTATATCGTTGGTCAACATTGGTTACTGTACACACTATTTCCGTTGGCTCTATTAGGCGGCGAGTTACTGGGGAGTTTTTTTCTGTCCGTGTATTCGTGGTCAGCTGATTCACCGCTTGGAGTGATGTTTGGCTTTGGGTATGTGGGGTACACGTTGGTGGAACATACAACATTCAGATATGCTGCCATTTTTGGAGGTGTGTATGCATTATCTATTGTGTGGGGAACGATTGTGTCGTGTTTGTACGGGTTGGCACAGAAAATAAAAGACACGAAGGGGGTGCGATCCGCGATTGTGTTCATTGTTTGTCTGTATGTGCTTTTTTATGCAAGTAGTTTTTTGCCGTTTCTACTGAGGAAGGAAGTTTTTCCTAGTGATATTTTTGTGACAAGTACAAATTTTTCTATGAGTACCTATGCTGATACTGACCGGTGGAATATTGCTCAAGAAGCCTACATGGCAATGGTTAGAGAGGTCTCTCTTAGATCAGGAAAGGTGGTAATTTTACCTGAGGACACTCGTTTCTTGCTCCAGCACACCCGTGATCAACTAGAGGCCCAATTAGACACCAACGCTTTGTCGCAATTGGAAATTATTGATACCGGTCGGGATGAATATGAAGGTCAGACCGTACTGCGTGCCATGGTGTACGATCCTGTATTACAAAAAATATTTGAGTACGATAAGCAATACTTGGTTCCTTTTGGAGAGCAAATACCTGTCCTGCCCGGTCTCTTGATGCAACGTGTTGGGCTTGGATATCAATTACAGACCCTGAAGAGTTATTATGGTTATCATCCGGGTATTACACGTGCTCAAGCAAACGTACCAAAATTTATACCGCCAGTCTTATTTTGTTATGAGAGTATCGTACCGTACATGGTACATGCGCTTATGCGCACATCTGATACAACGTACGTAGCGCATGTGGTTTCTCACGCCTGGTTTTCTGATCAGTATGGTTTCCTAAAAAACCAGTTGTACCAAATGCTTCGTGTACAAGCGTTGTGGAATAATGTCTATATTTATCAAGCTGCCAATGAAGCACCTGCCGCAGTTTTTACTCCAAATGGAAATGGGTACATTGCTCCGGCATTGGCTCCTGAGGAATTGTGGAAGGTTTATTCCATTGAAGATGTTGTTTTTGGAGGTTAAGTAAATGTTATAATTTAAAAATGAAACGCAGATTGATGAGAGTTTTGGCTGGTTTTACTGTTGCAATTGGCGGTGCTTTTTTCTTACAAGCACTTTTCATACCAATGGTCACTGGATCAGTGCGGTTTAATTGGTCTACAGAAAAAACATATGTTCCCGAACCGGACCCATTTACTCTCGGGGAATATTATTTTAATCATGACAGTGACCCTGGTGGCCCATATGATCTAAAACAAGCACGTCGTTATTACGAGCAGGCTCTACTGGAAGATAAAGATAATGCGTTTGTATGGTATCAGTTGGG